>NZ_JBEXPB010000007.1:0-221777 GCF_040611795.1 Streptomyces sp. NPDC006529
CAGATGTGGAAGCCCGGTAACGGGTGGAGCTGACTGGTACTAATAGGCCGAGGGCTTGTCCTCAGTTGCTCGCGTCCACTGTGTTAGTTCTGAAGTAACGAACTGTGCCTATATCCGGTTTGGTTAACTTCATAGTGTTTCGGTGGTCATAGCGTTAGGGAAACGCCCGGTTACATTTCGAACCCGGAAGCTAAGCCTTTCAGCGCCGATGGTACTGCAGGGGGGACCCTGTGGGAGAGTAGGACGCCGCCGAACAACCCGCCCTTTTAGCTCAGTCGGTAGAGCGTCTCCATGGTAAGGAGAAGGTCAACGGTTCGATTCCGTTAAAGGGCTCCAACAAAGAAGGCCCCCGCCATTGGCGGGGGCCTTCTTGCATTTCAGGCAGTATCCGTCCCGCGTGTCAAGCCCCGAACCTTCGGGCCGTGACGTGGGCCGGCGTTCGGGGCGCAATGGGAGCAGAGCAGCTCGCGTTCACCGAACCACGGAAGGACTCCCCATGAGCGTCGAACCGATCCGCCGACCCGTCCGTACGGCGAAGACCGTCCACGCCGTCGCAGGCGCCTCCCCGCTGCCCACCGGTCCCGGCGGAGGGTCCGTCCACCACGTCGCCGTCAGGGGCAGTGAGCCCCGGTCGTGGCAGATGGCGGCGCCGTCCTTCATGATCCTGTCGACTCTGCCCCGGAAATAGCGGCCGGGGGCGTGCTCAGTCGCCCTCGCGGGGCTGCGGGACGCGGAAGGCGAGGATGGCCATGTCGTCCGAGGCGGGTTCGGCGGCGAAGCGTTCCACCGCGCGCAGGACGCGGGCGGCCACCGCGCCCGCGGTGAGGCCGGTGCAGGTCGTGAGGACTTCGGCGAGGCCGTCGTCGCCCAGCATCCGGGTGCCCTCGCGGCGCTCGGTCACGCCGTCCGTGACGCAGAGCAGGACATCGCCCGGATCCAGGGTGACGGTCTCCTCGTAGAGGTCCAGGTCGTCGATCACGCCGAGCAGTGGCTGCGGTTCCGCGGCCGGGACCACCTCGCCGTTCGGGCGCAGGCGCAGCGGGAGCGGGTGGCCCGCGCAGACGACCTTCATCAGGGCGCTGCCGTCGGGCTGCGGGTGCAGTTCGCCGTAGAGCAGGGTGAGGAAGCGGCTGCGGGCGCCCTCGTCGAGGATGGCCGCGTTGAGGCGCTCCAGGACCGCCGGGCCGCCGAGGCCCTCGCGGGCCAGCAGGCGCAGCGCGTGCCGGGCGAGGCCGGTGACCGCCGCCGCCTCGGGGCCCGTACCGCACACGTCGCCGATGGCGAAGCCGTACACCCCGGTGCGGATCGGGAAGACGTCGTAGAAGTCGCCGCCCACCTCGTTGCCCTCGCCGGCCGCGCGGTAGATGACCTCGACCTCCATGCCGGGGATGGCGGGGGAGCCGGGCGGCAGGAGGCTGCGCTGGAGGGAGCGGCTGATCGCGGTGCGCTCGGAGTAGAGCCGGGCGTTGTCGAGGGCCAGGGCGGCCCGGCGGGAGAGGTCCTCGGCGAGTTCGAGGATCTCCTGGCGGAAGTGCTCCTCGCTGGGCTTGCCCAGGGTGAGCAGGCCGATGACGCGGTTGCGGGCCATCAGCGGCAGGACGACGGTCTCGCCGGCGACGGCGGCCGAAGCCTCGGGCCAGGGACGGGCGCCCGCCTCGCGCAGCGCCTCCGGCGGAGCGACGCGGGACAGCAGGACCTTGAGGTCGTCGATGCGTTCCTCGTCCTCGTGCAGGACGAAGGAGAGGAACGGCTCCGAGGACTGGTCGGCGATGGTGTAGACGGCGCACCAGGTGGCCAGGGTCGGCACGGTCATCTGGGCCATGAGGGCCAGGGTCTGGTCCCGGTCGAGGGTGCCCGCGAGCAGGTCGGAGGCTTCGACGAGGAAGGAGAGCGAGCCGCGGCGCAGGCGTTCCAGCTCGCCGAGGCGGGCGGATTCCACGGCGAGCGCGATCCGGTCGGCCGCGAACTGCAGGCGCAGGGCGTCCTCGTTCGAGTAGCGGCCCGGGCCCTCGGCGGCGATGCCGAGGGAACCGGTGAGGCGGCCCTCCACCTTGAGGGGGACGGTGACCGCGGAGCGCATGCCGGTGGATTCGAGGAGAGGGACGGCTCCGGGGACGGCGGCGAGGTCGTCGTGGACCGCGGGCATCCGGGCGGAGCCGTAGCGGTTGGTGCCCGCCTCGACGGGGACGCGGGCGAAGCGCTGGCGGGTGGAGGGCAGGCCGGTGGTGGCCCGTACCTCCAGTTCGGTCTCGTCGTCGGTGGCGAGCAGCAGGAAGGCGGAGTCGGCGTCCAGGAGGTCGCGGGCGCGTTCGACGGTGCGCTGGAGCAGGCCGTCGAGGTCGTCGGGGGCCGGAGAGCCGATGAAGATCTCGAAGGGGTCGGCGGCGCGAGGTTCGGTGAGCATGCCGCCGTCGGCGGGGATCCGGACCGGGCTCTGGAGCAGGGCCCGCTCGTCGTCGTGGACGAGCAGGCAGACGATGGACGGCTCGCCGTGGGCGTCGCGGACGCGCAGGTGGGAGGCGTAGACGGGGATGACGCGGCCGTCGGCGCCGCGGATGCCGTAGCTGCCCTCCCAGCGCGACAGGCGCAGGGCTTCGGCGATGCCGGTGCCGGTGCCGGGGGTCTGCGGCCAGGCGGCGAGCTCGGCGAGGGGGCGGCCCACGGCCTTCTCGGCGGGGTGGCCGAAGATGTGCTCGGCGTCCTCGTTCCAGGCGATGACCTCGTCGGAGGCGTCGATCTGGACGACGGCGACGCGGACGCGGCTGTCCGCGAGCGGCAGCAGCTGGTCCGGGACGACGGGGCCCGCCGAGCGGGTACCGACCGGACGGTCCGGGAGGTCCAGGCGGAACCACACGTGCTTGTGGGTGGCGGTGTACTCGACGCCCCAGCGGGTGGCCAGGGCGGCGCACAGCATGAGGCCGCGGCCGCTCTCGCGGTCCGGGTCCGCGTAGGGCCGCTCTCCCGGGTACTCCAGCGGGAGGGCGCGTTCCGGATAGCGGTCGGCTACCTCGACCCGTACGCCGTCCTCGGTGCGCAGGCACAGGACCTCGGCCCGGGTGCCGGCGTGCACCACGGCGTTCGTGACCAGCTCACTGGTGAGCACCACGGCGTCGTCGACGATGTCCGCGAAGCCCCAGCCCTGGAGGGTGTCGCGGACGAAGGCGCGGGCGGTGGCGACGGAGCGCCCGAGCGGATCGAAGCTGGCAGCGGCCCGTGCCGTGATCACAAGTCTCCTCCGACGCGGTTGGACATCGGGTGCCAGGTTACTTACCTTCGCGGTCGGCGCGGTGCGGTCGTCCGGTATTCCCCCCACAGGGTGTGGACCGTGTGCGAAGGTGCCGAAGTGTTATGGCCTGGTTCGGCCGGGGTGAAACACTGGACAGGCTTGGAGAGCCGGGTTGCGTGGAGTCAGGACCCGGCGGTGCGGTCGACCCTTTCGGGAGGGACACGGTGGAGTCTGGCGTAGCAGCGCGCAGGACAGGTGCGCGTGCGAAGGGCGGACGGTCCCGGCGGGGCAGCACGACCGAGGTCGATACCGCCGCATTGAACCGTCTGGTCACGGCCCTGGTGTCGATGCGGGACGGGAACTTCCGCAAGCGGCTGACGGTGTCCGGCGACGGCGTGATGGCGGAGATCGCCGCTGTCTACAACGAGGTCGCCGACCGAAACCTGCACCTCACCGGTGAGCTGTCGCGGGTCCGGCGGATGGTCGGGCGCGAGGGCAAGCTGAGCGAGCGGCTGGAGACGGGGGCCTGCGAGGGCTCCTGGGCGGCCGCGATCGACGCCTCGAACCAGCTGGTGGACGATCTGGCCCGGCCGGTCTCCGAGGTCGGCCGGGTGCTCTCGGCGGTCGCCGAGGGCGATCTGGACCAGCGGATGGACCTGCGGACTCAGGCGGCCGAGGGGGCCGGGCATCCGCTGCGCGGTGAGTTCCTCAAGATCGGCCGGACGGTCAACAACCTGGTCGACCAGCTCTCGGCGTTCACCGACGAGGTGACCCGGGTGGCGCTGGAGGTCGGCACCGAGGGCAAGCTCGGCGGTCAGGCGCAGGTGCGCGGGATGTCGGGTTCCTGGAAGGACCTGACCGATTCGGTCAACACGATGGCCTACCGGCTCACCGCCCAGGTGCGTGACATCGCTCTCGTCACGACGGCGGTGGCGAAGGGCGACCTGTCGCGCAAGGTCACCGTGCACGTGGCCGGCGAGATGCTCCAGCTGAAGAACACCGTGAACACGATGGTGGACCAGCTGTCGTCGTTCTCCTCCGAAGTGACGCGGGTGGCCCGCGAGGTGGGCACCGAGGGCGAGCTGGGCGGCCAGGCGAAGGTGCCCGGGGTCGCGGGCGTGTGGAAGGACCTGACGGACTCCGTCAACACCATGGCGGGGAACCTGACCGCCCAGGTGCGCGGGATCGCGCAGGTCACGACCGCGGTGGCCAGCGGTGACCTGTCGCAGAAGGTGACGGTGAGCGCGCGCGGCGAGGTGGCCCAGCTCGCCGAAACGATCAATCAGATGACCGAGACGCTGCGGACCTTCGCGGACGAGGTCACGCGGGTGGCGAGCGAGGTCGGCGCCAAGGGGCTGCTCGGCGGCCAGGCGCAGGTGCCGGGGGCGGCGGGGACGTGGAAGGACCTCACCGATTCGGTGAACACGGTCTTCCGCAACCTCACCACGCAGGTGCGCGACATCGCGCAGGTGACCACTGCGGTGGCCAACGGCGACCTGTCGCAGAAGGTCACCGTGGACGTGGCCGGCGAGATGCTGGAGCTGAAGAACACCGTCAACACGATGGTGGACCAGCTCCAGTCCTTCGGTTCCGAGGTGACGCGGGTGGCCCGCGAGGTCGGCGTCGAGGGCGAGCTGGGCGGTCAGGCGCAGGTGCCGGGGGCGGCGGGGACGTGGAAGGACCTCACCGATTCGGTGAACACCGCCTTCCGGAACCTGACCGGCCAGGTCCGCAACATCGCCCAGGTGACCACGGCGGTGGCCAACGGCGACCTGTCGCAGAAGGTCACCGTGGACGTCTCCGGCGAGATGCTCCAGCTGAAGAACACCGTGAACACGATGGTGGACCAGCTGTCGTCCTTCGCCGACCAGGTCACGCGGATGGCGCGGGACGTGGGGACGGAGGGCCGCCTCGGCGGTCAGGCGCGGGTCGAGGGGGTGTCCGGTACCTGGAAGGAGCTGACCGACTCGGTCAACTTCATGGCCGGGAACCTGACGTCCCAGGTGCGCCAGATCGCCCAGGTGACGACGGCGGTGGCGCGCGGTGACCTGTCGCAGAAGATCGACGTGGACGCGCGGGGCGAGATCCTGGAGCTGAAGAACACCATCAACACGATGGTGGACCAGCTCTCCGCCTTCGCCGAGCAGGTGACCCGGGTGGCCCGGGACGTGGGCACGGAGGGCCGCCTGGGCGGTCAGGCGCAGGTGCCCGGCGTGGCCGGCGTGTGGCGCGACCTGACCGATTCGGTGAACGGCATGGCCGGGAACCTGACCTCGCAGGTGCGCAACATCGCCCAGGTCGCGACCGCGGTGGCGCGCGGCGACCTGTCGCAGAAGATCGACGTGGACGCGCGCGGCGAGATCCTGGAGCTGAAGAACACCCTCAACACGATGGTGGACCAGCTCTCGAACTTCGCGGAGCAGGTGACCCGGGTCGCCCGCGAGGTGGGCACCGAGGGCATCCTGGGCGGCCAGGCCGAGGTGAAGGGGGTCTCCGGTACCTGGAAGGACCTCACGCAGTCGGTCAACTTCATGGCCAACAACCTGACCTCGCAGGTCCGCAACATCGCGGAGGTGACCACGGCGGTCGCGATGGGCGACCTGTCGAAGAAGATCACGGTCGACGCCAAGGGCGAGATCCTGGAGCTGGTGACGACCGTCAACACCATGGTCGACCAGCTGTCCTCCTTCGCGGAGCAGGTCACGCGGGTGGCGCGCGAGGTGGGCTCCGAGGGCATCCTCGGCGGCCAGGCCCGGGTGCGCGGGGTGACCGGTATCTGGAAGGACCTGACCGACAACGTCAACCTGATGGCCAACAACCTGACGTCGCAGGTGCGCAACATCTCCCAGGTCTCGGCGGCGGTCGCCAACGGCGATCTGACCAAGAAGGTCACGGTCGAGGCGCGCGGCGAGGTCGCGCAGCTCGCGGACACGGTCAACACCATGGTCAAGACGCTGTCGTCGTTCGCCGACGAGGTGACCCGGGTGGCCCGCGAGGTGGGCACCGAGGGCCGCCTCGGCGGTCAGGCGCACGTGCCCGGGGTCTCGGGGACCTGGAAGGACCTCACCGACTCGGTGAACTTCATGGCCTCCAACCTCACCGGTCAGGTGCGGCAGATCGCCATGGTCACGACCGCCATCGCCAAGGGCGACATGACCAAGAAGATCGACATCGACGCCCGGGGCGAGATCCTGGAGCTGAAGACCACCATCAACACCATGGTCGACCAGCTGTCGTCCTTCGCCGACCAGGTCACCCGGGTGGCCCGCGAGGTGGGCACCGAGGGGATCCTGGGCGGCCAGGCCCGGGTCCGGGACGTGGACGGCACCTGGCGCGACCTCACGGAGTCCGTGAACGAGATGGCCGGGAACCTCACCCGGCAGGTACGGGCGATCGCGGCCGTGGCCACGGCGGTGACCCGCGGCGATCTGAACCTGAAGATCGACGTGGACGCGGCGGGCGAGATCCAGGTCCTCCAGGACAACATCAACACGATGATCGCCAACCTGCGCGACACCACCCTGGCCAACAAGGAGCAGGACTGGCTCAAGGGCAACCTGGCCCGGATCTCGGCGCTCATGCAGGGCCGCCGGGAGCTGGACGACGTGGCTTCGCTGATCATGAGCGAGCTGACCCCGGTGGTCTCGGCGCAGCACGGCGCGTTCTTCCTGGCGCTGCCGTCCGGCGGGGCCACCGAGATCGGCGCCGACGGCGTCCACGACGGCCCGTACGAGCTGCGCATGCGCGGCAGCTACGCGTACGCGGGCGGCTCCATGCCGACCTCGTTCCGGCCGGGGGAGGGGTTGATCGGGACGGTCGCCGAGGAGAAGCGGACGATCCTGGTCGAGAACACCCCGCCGGGCTACCTGAAGATCTCCTCGGGGCTGGGCGAGGCGCCGCCGGCCCATGTGATCGTGCTGCCGGTGCTGTTCGAGGGGAACCTGCTCGGCGTCATCGAGCTGGCGTCCTTCCAGCCGTTCACGCAGATCCAGAAGGACTTCCTCAGCCAGATCGCCGAGATGATCGGTACGAGCGTCAACACCATCAGCGTCAACTCCAAGACGGAGATGCTGCTCAAGCAGTCGCAGGAGATGACCGAGCAGCTGCGCGAGCGCTCCGACGAGCTGGAGAACCGGCAGAAGGCGCTCCAGGCCGCCAACGCGGAACTGGAGGAGAAGGCCGAGCTGCTGGCCCAGCAGAACCGGGACATCGAGGTGAAGAACACCGAGATCGAGGAGGCCCGGCAGGTCCTGGAGGAGCGCGCCGAGCAGCTCGCGGTCTCGATGCGCTACAAGTCGGAGTTCCTGGCCAACATGTCGCACGAGCTGCGCACCCCGCTCAACTCGCTGCTGATCCTGGCCAAACTGCTCGCGGACAACGCGGACGAGAACCTCTCGCCGAAGCAGGTGGAGTTCGCCGAGACGATCCACGGCGCGGGTTCGGACCTGCTCCAGCTGATCAACGACATCCTGGACCTGTCGAAGGTCGAGGCGGGCAAGATGGACGTCTCGCCGACGCGGATCGCGCTGGTCCAGCTCGTGGACTACGTGGAGGCGACCTTCCGGCCGCTGACGGCGGAGAAGGGCCTGGACTTCTCGGTGCGGGTCTCGCCGGAGCTGCCGGCCACCTTGCACACCGACGAGCAGCGGCTGTTGCAGGTGCTGCGCAACCTGCTGTCCAACGCGGTGAAGTTCACCGACGGCGGCGCGGTGGAGCTGGTGATCCGGCCCGCCGGGGCGGACGTACCGCAGGCGATCCGGGAGCAGTTGCTGGAGGCCGGGTCGCTGCGGGAGGCGGACGCGGACCTGATCGCCTTCTCGGTGACCGACACCGGGATCGGGATCGCGGCGAGCAAGATGCTGGTGATCTTCGAGGCGTTCAAGCAGGCGGACGGGACGACGAGCCGCAAGTACGGCGGTACCGGGCTCGGGCTGTCCATCAGCCGGGAGATCGCGCGGCTGCTGGGCGGCGAGATCCACGCGGCCAGTGAGCCGGGACGCGGTTCCACCTTCACGCTGTACCTGCCGCTGCACCCGAGCGAACTGCCGCCGCAGGGGTACTCGCCGCCCGCGCCCGGCGGCCGCGGGGACCTGTACCGCAGGGCGGCCGAGGTCGCGTCCGCGCTTCCGGTGATGCCGTCACTGCCGGCCGCGCCGACGACTCCGGCGGGGCCGGCCGTGCCCGTACAGCCCGTGGCGGCTGCGCCCTCCGGTACGCCGGGGGCCGACGGGCAGCACGCGGGGCAGGGGCACGGGGCGGCGACGCTGTTCCGGCGGCGGCGCAAGGCGGCCGGCGACCAGGGAGCGCGGCCGGGGATGCCGGGTGCGCAGAACGGGGCGCAGGGGTACGAGGAGGAGTGGGGCGGCGCGCTGGACGAGCTGCCGGTGGTGCCCCGCACCTACGACTTTCACGGCGAGAAGGTGCTGATCGTCGACGACGACGTGCGCAACGTCTTCGCGCTGACCAGTGTGCTGGAGCAGCACGGCCTTTCGGTGCTGTACGCGGAGAATGGCCGCGAGGGCATCGAAGTCCTGGAGCAGCACGACGACGTGACGGTCGTTCTGATGGACATCATGATGCCGGAGATGGACGGCTACGCGACGACGTCGGCGATCCGGCGGATGCCGCAGTTCGCGGGGCTGCCGATCATCGCGCTGACGGCGAAGGCGATGAAGGGGGACCGGGAGAAGGCGATCGACTCCGGAGCGTCCGACTATGTCACCAAGCCCGTCGATCCCGACTTCCTGCTGTCGGTGATGGAGCAGTGGATGCGCGGGAAGTGATCGATACGGGAACGAAGACGTATCGATTGCTGACGCACTGTGTCCGCATCGGTGTGGGAGGGCGGTATACGGGGAACCTTCTGCTCCCCCACACCGTTTCTGCTTCGTGCACAGTGACATCTTGGTGACAGGGTGTGGCGATCTCGGGACTGGGGCTACGATGACCGGCACAAGGACGGACGGCGCACGGAAGCCGCCTGCTGGGGCGGGCCCCGGGCTGAGCGCTGGAGCCAGGAGCCGGGGAGGCCCCATGCCGGGGCGAGGAGGACAGGGCATGGTGCAGAAGGCCAAGATCCTCCTGGTCGACGACCGGCCGGAGAATCTGCTGGCGCTGGAGGCCATCCTCTCCGCGCTCGATCAGACACTGGTCAGGGCGTCGTCGGGGGAGGAAGCGCTCAAGGCGCTGCTGACAGACGATTTCGCGGTCATCCTGCTGGATGTGCAGATGCCCGGGATGGACGGTTTCGAGACGGCCGCGCACATCAAGCGGCGGGAGCGGACCCGGGACATCCCGATCATCTTCCTGACCGCGATCAACCACGGTCCGCACCACACCTTCCGCGGCTATGCCGCCGGGGCCGTGGACTACATCTCCAAGCCCTTCGACCCGTGGGTGCTGCGGGCCAAGGTCTCGGTCTTCGTCGAGCTGTACACGAAGAACTGCCAGCTGCGGGAGCAGGCGTCGCTGCTGCGGCTCCAGCTGGAGGGCGGCGGGTCCGGCGGCGTCGAGGGCAAGGAGACGGCGGGCCTGCTGGCCGAGCTGTCGGCCCGGCTCGCGGCGGTCGAGGAGCAGGCGGAGGCGCTCACCAAGCAGCTCGGCGAGGAAGCGGCCGATCCCGCGGTGGTGGCGACCGCCGCCCATCTGGAGCGGAAGCTGACCGGTCTGCGCCGGGCGCTGGACGCGCTGGAGCCGGGCACCGGCGGCGGATCGACGATGCTGCCCGCGCAGGCCTGAGCCGGGGCGCACTGCAAGGAGACCGGGCGGGCCGCGACGAGCGGCCCGCCCGGTCCCTTTGCGCGGTACCGGCGCTGAGGGGCTGTCAGCTCTGGCCGTACGTCAAATGACGCACCGGGACGACGACACGAACGGGTGAAGGGGTGGGCACGCGTGTCCACCGGGGTGCGCACCGGTAACCTCGGGGCCATGGCCTCACGTACGTCCGGCAAGGGTTCCCAGAGCGCCGCGGGTGCCGCGAAGGCCCGCACCGGCCGTACGACGGCGCCGGCGAAGAAGGCTGCGTCGCCCGCGGGCAGGCCGCCCGCGAAGAAGGCCGCGGCCGCCAAGCGCGCCCCGGTCCGCAAGACCGCGCCCAAGCCCGCACCGTCCCCGACCGGGGGCGTGGTGCGCCTGGTGCGCGCCGTGTGGCTCGGCCTCGCGCACGCGGTGGGCGCCGTCTTCCGCGGCATGGGGCGCGGCGCGAAGAACCTCGACCCGGCCCACCGCAAGGACGGGGTCGGGCTGCTCCTGCTCGCCCTCGCGCTGATCGTCGCCGCCGGAACCTGGTCGAACCTGAGCGGTCCCGTCGGGGATCTGGTCACGATGCTCATCACCGGGGCGTTCGGACGGCTCGACCTGCTGGTGCCGGTCCTCCTCGGGGTCATGGCGGTGCGCTTCATCCGCCACCCCGAGCAGAGCGACGCCAACGGCCGGATCGGCATCGGCCTGACCGCGCTGGTCATCGGAGTCCTGGGGCTGGTCCACATCGCCTGCGGCGCGCCCGGCCGGGACGAGGGCACCACCGCCATGCAGAACGCGGGCGGCCTGATCGGCTGGGGCGCCTCCAAACCCCTCATCTTCACCATGGGCGCGCCCCTGGCCGTGCCGCTGCTCGTGCTGCTCACCGTCTTCGGGCTGCTCGTGGTCACCGCCACCCCGGTCAACGCGATCCCGCAGCGGCTGCGCCGGCTCGGGATCCGGCTCGGGGTGATCGCGCCCAACGAGTACGACACCGCCTACGCCGAGCAGGAGGGCGACCGCCACGATCCCGAGCGGTGGCGGGCCAACGAGCAGGCCGGCGCCGCGGCTCGCCCGGACGCGGCCGCTCCGGCGGCCTCCGCCGAGGAGGAAGCCCTCGCCGCCCGGCGGCGCAGGCCCCGGCGCGCTCCGGCGCGGCCCGCCATGGACCGCGGGATGGACGCGGTGGACGTCGCCGCCGCGGCGGCCGCCGCCCTGGACGGAGCGGTGTACGGCGGCATGCCGCCCTCACCGCTCGTCGCCGACCTGACCCACGGGGTCGCGCCCGCGCGGGAGGACGTCGAGATCACGGCCCCGGTGCCGCCCGCCCGCGAGCAGCGCGGCGAGCCGAAGGAAACGGGCGCCCCCCAGGGCTCCCCGGCCGCGGCCCCGCCCGCCCCGGCGGCCGCGCCCGCCCCCGCCGCCGGACCGGGCGGCGTACCCGATCTGACCAAGGCTCCGCCGCGGACCGAGGCGCTGCCGCCGCGCGCCGAGCAGCTCCAGCTGCGCGGGGACATCACGTACGCGCTGCCCTCGCTCGACCTGCTGGAGCGCGGCGGCCCCGGCAAGACCCGCAGCGCCGCCAACGACGCGGTGGTCGCCTCGCTGAGCAACGTCTTCATGGAGTTCAAGGTCGACGCGAGGGTCACCGGCTTCACCCGGGGCCCGACGGTCACCCGCTACGAGGTGGAGCTGGGCCCGGCGGTCAAGGTCGAGCGGATCACGGCCCTGGCCAAGAACATCGCCTACGCCGTGGCCTCGCCCGACGTGCGGATCATCAGCCCGATCCCGGGCAAGTCGGCGGTCGGCATCGAGATCCCGAACACCGACCGCGAGATGGTCAACCTCGGCGACGTCCTGCGCCTCGCGGACGCGGCGGAGGACGACCACCCGATGCTCGTCGCGCTCGGCAAGGACGTCGAGGGCGGCTACGTCATGGCCAACCTCGCCAAGATGCCGCACGTCCTGGTCGCCGGTGCCACCGGTTCCGGCAAGTCCTCCTGCATCAACTGCCTCATCACCTCGGTGATGGTGCGGGCGACCCCGGAGGACGTCCGGATGGTGCTGGTCGACCCCAAGCGGGTCGAGCTGACGGCGTACGAGGGCATCCCGCACCTGATCACGCCGATCATCACCAACCCGAAGCGGGCCGCCGAGGCCCTCCAGTGGGTCGTGCGCGAGATGGACCTGCGCTACGACGACCTGGCCGCCTTCGGCTTCCGGCACATCGACGACTTCAACAAGGCCATCCGGGACGGCAAGATCAAGCTGCCGCCGGGCAGCGAGCGGGAGCTGAGCCCCTATCCGTACCTGCTGGTGATCGTCGACGAGCTGGCCGACCTGATGATGGTCGCCCCGCGCGACGTCGAGGACTCCATCGTCCGCATCACCCAGTTGGCCCGCGCGGCCGGCATCCACCTCGTGCTCGCCACCCAGCGTCCGTCAGTGGACGTGGTGACCGGCCTGATCAAGGCGAACGTGCCCTCGCGGCTCGCCTTCGCCACCTCCTCGCTCGCCGACAGCCGGGTCATCCTCGACCAGCCCGGCGCCGAGAAGCTCATCGGCAAGGGCGACGGGCTGTTCCTGCCGATGGGGGCCAACAAACCGGTCCGGCTCCAGGGCGCCTTCGTCACCGAGGACGAGATCGCCGGGATCGTCCAGCACTGCAAGGACCAGATGGCGCCCGTCTTCCGGGACGACGTGACGGTCGGCCAGAAGCAGAAGAAGGAGATCGACGAGGAGATCGGGGACGACCTCGACCTGCTGTGCCAGGCCGCCGAACTGGTCGTCACCACGCAGTTCGGCTCGACCTCCATGCTCCAGCGCAAGCTGCGCGTCGGCTTCGCCAAGGCCGGACGGCTGATGGACCTCATGGAGTCACGCGGCATCGTCGGGCCCAGCGAAGGGTCCAAGGCGCGCGACGTGATGGTCAAACCGGACGAGCTGGACGGGGTCCTCGCGGTCATCCGGGGCGAGACCGGACCGTGACCGGGTCGTGAAGAAAACGGGGGCAACCGTTTCCCCCGGCCGCTCGTCAAGTTGAGGAAAGGGGTGGCGCCGTGTGCGCCCGCGCCGCGCGTCCGCAGGGAAACGGGGCGCGTATCCGCGGGGAAGCGGGGCAAGCGTCCCGATGCCATACGGATGGCGTACGGAGGCCACCCTCCGGTTGCTCCACCCTTTCGTCACCCCCCTAGACTGGACATCCAGCAGGTGGCTACACGCTCGAAAGGCGCCCCCGTGTCCATCGGCAACTCCAATTCCCCCGAAGATGACCGGCCTTCGACCGACGACCTGATCGTCGAGCGGCCCGCCGCCGGTCCGTCCATCGGGACGGCCCTCCAGCAGGCCCGGATCGCCGCCGGGCTCACCGTCGACGAGGTCAGTTCCACCACCCGCGTGCGCATCCCGATCGTGCACGCGATCGAGCAGGACGACTTCACGCGCTGCGGCGGCGACGTCTACGCCCGCGGTCACATCCGTACCCTCGCCCGCGCCGTGCACCTCGATCCGGAACCCCTGGTCGAGAGCTACGACGCCGCCCACGGGGGCCGCCCGGCGCCGACCCCCGCCGCTCCGATGTTCGAGGCGGAACGGATCCGTCCCGAGCGGCAGCGGCCCAACTGGACCGCCGCCATGGTCGCGGCGATCGTCGCCGTGATCGGCTTCGTCGGCTTCACCGCGCTCAAGGGCGGCGACGCCGACACCAAGCGGCCGGTGGCGGAAGGTTCCGCCTCCCCGCAGGCCACGCCCAAGCAGTCCGGTGCCAAGCCGGCCAAGCCGGCCGCACCGACCCCGCAGGCACCCAAGCCGGAGCCCTCCGACAGTGCCATCGCCGCGGCCCCGAAGGACCTCGTCACCGTGGTCATGACGGCCACCACCGGTGAGAGCTGGATCTCCGCGAAGGACCACAGTGGTCGCCTGCTCTTCGACGGAACCCTCCAGCCGGGAGAGACCAAGACCTTCACCGACAAGCAGTCCATCGATCTCGTGCTCGGCGACGCCGGGGCCGTCCAGCTGTTCGTGAACGGCAAGGAGATCAAGGGCGGCTTCCAGTCGGGACAGGTGGAGCGCCTCACCTACACCAAGGACGATCAGCGCCAGGGCACCGCGCAGGCGGGCTGACCGGCCGTTTCACCGTCATCCACGCACCCATCCGGCGGACCCCGGGGAGCCCCGCGCACCCCGGGGTCCGCGCTGTCCCGGGCGCGGCGACGGACGGGGCGGGGGCCGGTGCCGGGACGAAGTAGTCTTGAGTCCATGCCCGAACGCCGTACCGTCGCCCTTGTCACTCTTGGCTGCGCCCGTAACGAGGTGGACTCGGAGGAGCTCGCAGGCCGCTTGGCGGCGGATGGCTGGGAGCTCGTCGAGGACGCCGCCGACGCGGACGTAGCCGTCGTCAACACCTGCGGCTTCGTCGAAGCCGCCAAGAAGGACTCCGTAGACGCCCTGCTGGAAGCCAACGATCTCAAGGATCACGGCCGCACGCAGGCCGTCGTAGCCGTCGGCTGTATGGCCGAGCGCTACGGCAAGGAACTCGCCGAAGCGCTCCCCGAAGCCGACGGAGTCCTCGGTTTCGACGACTACGCCGACATCTCCGACCGCCTCCAGACGATCCTCAACGGCGGCATCCACGCCTCCCACACCCCCCGGGACCGGCGCAAGCTGCTGCCGATCAGCCCGGCCGCCCGCCAGGACACCGACGTCGCCCTGCCCGGGCACGCCCAGGAGCCGGTCGCCGAAGCCCCCGCGGACCTGCCGGACGGGCTCGCGCCCGCCTCCGGGCCGCGCGCGCCCCTGCGCCGCCGCCTCGGCAACAGCCCCGTCGCCTCCGTGAAGCTCGCTTCCGGCTGCGACCGCCGCTGCTCCTTCTGCGCCATCCCGTCCTTCCGCGGCTCCTTCATCTCCCGCCGCCCCAGCGACGTGCTGGGCGAGACGCGCTGGCTCGCGGAGCAGGGCGTCAAGGAGATCATGCTGGTCTCCGAGAACAACACCTCGTACGGCAAGGACCTGGGCGACATCCGCCTGCTGGAGACCCTGCTGCCCGAGCTGGCCGCCGTGGACGGCATCGAGCGCGTCCGCGTCAGCTACCTCCAGCCCGCCGAGATGCGGCCCGGCCTGATCGACGTGCTCACCTCGACCCCCAAGGTCGTCCCGTACTTCGACCTGTCCTTCCAGCACTCCGCGCCCGACGTGCTGCGCGCCATGCGCCGCTTCGGTGACACCGACCGGTTCCTGGAGCTGCTCGACACCATCCGCTCCAAGGCCCCCACGGCCGGCGTGCGGTCCAACTTCATCGTCGGCTTCCCCGGCGAGACGGAAGCGGACTTCGCCGAGCTGGAGCGTTTCCTCACCCACGCCCGCCTCGACGCCATCGGCGTCTTCGGCTACTCGGACGAGGACGGCACCGAAGCCGTCACCTACGAGAACAAGCTGGACGAGGACACCATCGCCGAGCGGCTCGCGCACATGCAGCGGCTGGCGGAGGAGCTGACCTCGCAGCGCGCGGAGGAGCGGATCGGAGAGACCCTGGAGGTACTCGTCGAGACCGTCGTCGCGATTGACGGCGGGCACGACGAGAACGGCGACGACGCGGGTGCCTACGGGCGCGCGGCGCACCAGGCGCCCGAAACCGACGGCCAGGTCGTCTTCACCGACGGCGCGGGCCTGGTGCCCGGGCGGATCGTCACTGCGAAGGTGGTCGGCACGCTGGGCGTGGACCTGGTGGCCGAGCCGCTGGGGATCGGGATCGGGAACCTTGAGGAGGCGGCCGGATGACCGGAGTCCCGGCACCCGCGGCGGGCGGGACCGGCCGCCGGCCGGCGCCCGGCGCGAAGCTGGGGGCGGCGGCCGTCAACCAGGCCAGCCTGTGGAACATCGCCAACATCCTGACGATGATCCGGCTCGTGCTCGTGCCGGGGTTCGTCCTGCTGCTGCTCGCCGACGGAGGCTACGACCCCGTCTGGCGGGCGCTGGCGTGGGCGGCGTTCGCCGTGGCCATGATCACCGACATCTTCGACGGCCACCTGGCCCGGACCTACGACCTGGTCACCGACTTCGGCAAGATCGCCGACCCCATCGCCGACAAGGCGATCATGGGGTCGGCTCTGGTGTGTCTGTCCTGGCTCGGTGACCTGCCCTGGTGGGTCACCGGCGTGATCCTGGGGCGCGAGCTGGGGATCACCCTGCTGCGGTTCTGGGTGATCCGCTACGGGGTGATCCCGGCGAGCCGGGGCGGGAAGCTCAAGACCCTCGCCCAGGGGACGGCGGTCGGCATGTACGTGCTGGCGCTGACCGGGCCGCTGGCGACCTTGCGGTTCTGGGTCATGGCGGTGGCCGTACTTCTCACAGTCGTCACCGGTTTGGACTACATCCGCCAGGCCGTCGTGCTGCGCCGGCAGGGCATCATCGCGGAGCGGGCCGCGAGGTGACGCACGCGAGCGCTCGGTCCGAGGGGTCCCCGCAGGGGCCGCAGACGGCGGCGGACGCCGCCGCCACGGCTGCGGAAGTGCTCGATCTGCTCGCGGAGAGTGACGGGACGCTCGCCGTTGCGGAGTCGCTCACGGGCGGACTGGTCGCCGCCGAGCTGACATCGGTTCCCGGTGCCTCGCGCTCCTTCCGCGGCTCGGTCACGGCGTACGCCACCGAGATCAAAGAGCGGGTGCTCGGCGTCGACGCCGAGCTGCTCGCGGCGCACGGAGCGGTGAACGCGCAGGTCGCGCAGGAGATGGCGGCGGGAGTGCGGCGCCTGCTGGACGCGACCTGGGGGATATCGACCACCGGGGTGGCCGGTCCGGAGCCCCAGGACGGGCAGCCGGTGGGGACGGTTTTCATCGCCGTCGCGGGGCCCGCGGGCAGGAAATCGGCCCGGCTGAGGTTGAACGGCTCACGGGCGGAAATTCGTAGGGAGAGTGTACGGACAGTGCTCGAACTTCTCTCGAGCGAACTCCGCGAGAATCTCCGAAGGCAGGACACGGAACGGAACGGGGGGATTTGATGTTTGCAGCCCTGAGTGAACACGACATCGCTCCCCGCACGGCCGCGGCGCGAGGCGGTACGGTGGGGCGTGAAGGTTACGGCTACACGGTCAGAGGAGGGAGCCACCGATGATTCTGCTCCGTCGCCTGCTGGGTGACGTGCTGCGTCGGCAGCGCCAGCGCCAGGGCCGTACTCTGCGCGAAGTCTCCTCGTCCGCCCGAGTTTCGCTCGGCTATCTCTCCGAGGTGGAGCGGGGGCAGAAGGAGGCATCCTCCGAGCTGCTCTCCGCGATCTGCGACGCGCTGGACGTACGGATGTCCGAGCTGATGCGCGAAGTGAGCGACGAACTGTCGCTCGCCGAACTCGCGCAGTCGGCCGCGGCGAGCGAACCGGTCCCGGCACCGGTGCGCCCGATGCTCAATTCGGTCTCCGTGGCCTCGGTCACGGGTGGCCCGCCGGAGCGGGTGACCATCAAGTCGCCCGTGGAAGCGGTGAACGTCGTCGCCGCTTGATGTTCAGAGCGTGAGTGTGGCCGGAGCCCCGGTCGGCGTGTGATGCGCCGGCCGGGGCTCCGTGCCGTTCCGGACCGCCGGCAGGCCGGGGTGGCTCCGCGGACCGCTTCTGGGTGCGGGCGCGCGGGGGGTGCGGGAGGATGGGGCGAGTCCATCCCGGCCCTGGGAGGCTGCCGTGCGGCGGTTACGGAACCTGTGGATACCCCTGGCCCTGGTCCTGGGCGCGCTGTGGTGGTGGGCGGTGCTCCGGCTCGCGCTGGCGCCCGCGGCCGCCGGGCCGGTCGAGGGGGCGGTGGCCGCGGGCGGCTGGGGGCTGGGGCTGCTGCCGGTGCACTGCGCCCGCCACGGCGCCGCTACCAGGGCATCGCGACGCCGCCGTTCGGACGCAGGATCTGCCCCGTCATGAACGACGAGGCCTCCGAGGCGAGGAAGAGCACCGCCTGCGCGACGTCCTCGGGCTCGCCGACCCGGCGCAGCGGGGACATGCGGACCATCGCCGCCTCCGTCCGCTCCTGGACCTCCCGGCCGTGCCGGGCGGTCATCGGGGTACGGACCCACCCGGGCGCGACCGCGTTGACACGGATGCCGTGCGGGCCCGCCTCGGTCGCCAGGGTCTTGGTCAGCTGGACCACCGCGGCCTTGGCCGCGCTGTAGCAGAGCAGGCCGGGCTGGGCGGCGTCGACCGCTCCGGAGGCCATGGTGACGATCGAGCCGGGCCGCCCGGCCGCGATCAGGGCGCGGGCCGCCTCCTGGCAGGTGAACAGGATCCCCTTGAAGTTCACGTTCATCACCCGGTCCAGGTCCTCGTCCCGGGTCTCCAGCACGGTGCTGGTGTGCATGATCCCGGCGACCGCGGCGGTGATGTCCGGTGGTCCGGCGACCTCCACCACGGCGCGCAGGGCGGCGCGGTCGGTGACGTCGAGGACGTGGACGGTGGCGGGCGGGCCCCCGCCCTTGGCCACGAGGGCGGCTGTCTCGTCCAGGCCCCGTGCGTCCAGGTCCACGCAGCGCACGGCCGCGCCCGCCTCGGCGAGGAGCACGGCGGTGGCGCGGCCTATGCCGCCGGCCGCTCCCGTGACCAGCGCGGTGCGGCCGGTGAGGTCGTACGCGGGCAGGGGCGGGGGAGGGGCCGGTGCGGCGGCCGGGGCGGGCACGGGCGGAGGTGCGGGTGCGGGCGCCGGTGCGGCGAGGGGGGCGGTGGGAGCGGGCAGCGGGTGGGGTGAGGACATGCCGGGACCGTACGACCGTATCTGACGGAGCGTCAACTGGTCGGGCCCGATTGGCAGCGCGGGCACCAGTAGGTGGGCCGGCCGTCCTGCGGGGCCTCGCGGATCGGGGTGCCGCAGCGCAGGCACGGGCGGCGCAGCCGCCCGTACACGAAGAGTTCCTGGCCGCGCCGGGGACTGCCGGTGGTGTTGCGGGACCGGTCCTTGTTGGCGTCCAGGAGGCGGTGCGCGGCGGCCGCCACGCGCGGCAGGGTGCGCTCCGGTTCGGCCAGGGCGCCGACCGGGGTCCAGGGGGTCACCTGGGCCAGGAAGCACACCTCGGCCTTGAAGATGTTGCCGATCCCGGCGAGGTTGCGCTGGTCGAGCAGGGCCTCGCCGAGGGGGCGGTCCGGGTCGGCGAGCAGGTTGCGGGCGGCGAGCTGCGGATCCCAGTCCGGGCCCAGCAGGTCGGGGCCGAGGTGGCCGACGACGCGGTGCTCGTCGATGGTGCGGAGCAGGTCCAGTACGGGCAGGCGGTAGCCCACGGCCGTTTGCTCCGCCGTGCCGAGGACGGCGCGGATCTCGTACTCGGGGCCGCCGCGCCAGGGGGCGCCGGGCTCGAACACCCGCCAGGAGCCGTCCATCCGCAGGTGGCTGTGCAGGGTGAGGCCGCCCTCGACGCGGTGCAGGAGGTGCTTGCCGCGCGGGACGACGTCCAGGGTGGTGCGGCCGGTGAGGTCGACGGTGGCCAGGCGCGGGACGCGCAGGTCGCTCACGACCAGGGGGTGGCCGGCCAGGGCGGTGCGCAGGCGGTGGGCCGCGCGCCAGATGCTGTCACCTTCGGGCATGGGGCCATTGTGGCCCCGTGCCCGAAGGTGCGCCGGGCGTCGGCGCCGGGCGAATGCGCCGGGCGTCACGGCCGGCTCGCGCCTCACTTCCAGACGAGGCCCTTGCCCAGGGTGAACGGGTCGCCCCAGTATTCGGCGGAGGCGACCTTCGTCTCGGCGGACGGGGCCAGCGCGACCGCGCAGCCCGACATGACCTGCCCGTTGGTGAAGCCCTTGGGCAGGGAGTTGTTCGGGCACTTCTCGAACTTGCCGATGACGGTGAGTTCCTGGGCCTCGCTGTCGTCGCCGAGGTGGCCCTTGATGTGGCCGACCGAGGCGAACGACAGGTCCGTGGTGCCGACGTTCTTGACCTGGTAGCGGATGTAGTACGGAACCATCCCCTTCACCTTGTCGCCGAGCTTGAACGGCGCGAGGTCGGCCGGCTGGCCCTTCTCGATGGCCGTGACGGCGAGCGTGATGGTGCCCTTGGTGCTGCCGGAGGTGAACGGGAACTGCGCCTGCTCGCCGAGGGCGAACTTCTGGCCCGCCGTGGCCGTGGCGCCGCTGCCGCCGGCGGCGGGCGCGCTCGCGGAGGCGCTGGGCGCGGTGCTCGCCCCGGGCTGCTGGGCGGACTGCGACGGCTGGGCGGAGGGCGCGGTCGTCTTCGCCGCGTCCGCCTCCTCGTTGCCGCTCTTGCAGCCGCTCAGGGCCAGGACGGCGACGACCGCCAGGCCCGTGGCCGCCAGGGTGGTTCGGCGCATGCCGGTTGTGCTCACTGTGTCCCCCATGAATGTGACTGTGCATGGTCAATCGGATGATCAGCGAGCAGCGTAAGCGGCCGGGCGGGCCGGATTGCGCCGGCCGCGTCCCAAGACCGTCTCAGCCTGGTACCAGCCCTTCCGCTTGCGTCGGCGCGCACCGCGGCCCGGTCACGGCCGCAGCCGCAGCCCCCTTGGGGTCGCGTGGAAGCCCGCGGCCTCCAGGCCCGGGCCGAGCGGCGAGGTGAGCGCCGGGGAGGCGTTGATCCGCTCCACCGTCAGCGGCGCCACCGTGCCCGCCCGGCACGCGGCCGCCAGGACGCCCAGCGCCGCCGTCAGCCGTGGATCGTCCACCTCGGGCCACGCCAGCAGGGTCTTGCCGCCCCGCTCCAGATAGAGCGTCAGTTCCCCGTCCACCAGCACCACCAGTGAGCCCGCCTTGCGGCCCGGCTTGTGGGCCGAGCCGGCCGGGGGCTCCGGCCACGGCAGGGCCGCGCCGTACGCGGAGGCCGGATCGGCCGCCGCCAGCACCACCGCCGCCAGCGGGGGCGGGTTCCGCTCGGCGGCCCGCAGCCGGTCCACCGCGCCGTCCATCGCGAACTGGGCCGCCCCCAGCCCCTCCACCACATAGCCGCGCCGGGCCTGCCCGCTGTCCTCGAAGGCCGACAGGATCCGGTAGACCGCACTGAACCCGCCCTCGACGCCCTCCGCGGCGACCGCCCCCCGCGTCACCACCCCGTGCCGGTCGAGCAGGGTCCGGGCCAGCGCGTGCGCCCGGTGCGTGGGATCGGCCGCGCGGGCGGGCAGCAGCGACCAGCGCCCCGAGACCGTCGGCGGACCGGTCCGCGAGACCTGCGCGCCGAGCGTGCCGTACCGCCCGCGCGGCACCGTCCGCCGGGCGCGGTGGGCGGTCGCGCCCGCCGTCCGGCCCGAGCCGAGCAGTGCGCGCAGCGGCGCCAGGCTGTCGTTCGTCAGCCGCCCCGACCAGGCCAGGTCCCACAGGGCCTCGGACAGCTGGACGTCGCTCACCTCGGGCAGCGGGCCGCTCCGCAAGGACTCCGCGATCTGCCGGAAGAACAGGCCGTACCCGCCGGAGAGGGCGTCCAGGACCCCCTGGTGCAGCGGGGACGGATCCAGCGGGTGCGGCGGCGGCAGCAGCAGCGGCGCCGCGTCCGCCAGGTAGAGCGAGACCCAGCCGTCCTTGCCGGGCAGCGCTCCGGCGCCCGCCCAGAGCACCTCGCCGCTGGTCGTCAGCTCGTCCAGCAGCGCGGGGGAGAAGCCGCTGACCCGCGACGGCAGGATCAGCCGCTCCAGCGCCGACGCCGGGACCGGCGCGCCCTGGAGCTGCTCGACCGCCCGGGCCAGGCCGTCGATCCCGCGCAGCGCGCCGCCCAGGTGCTGCCACTGGGGGAGGAAGGTGGCCAGGGCGGTCGGCGGGACCGGTTCCAGCTCCTGGCGCAGCGCGGCCAGCGAGCGGCGGCGCAGCCTGCGCAGCACGGTCGCGTCGCACCACTCCTGGCCGATGCCCGCCGGGTGGAACTCGCCCTGGACCACCCGGCCCGCCGCGGCGAGCCGGTGCAGGGCCCCGTCGGCGGTGGCCGTGCCCAGGCCGAAGCGGGCGGCGACGGCCGCCGTGGTGAAGGGGCCGTGCGTACGGGCGTACCGGGCAAGGAGATCGCCCAGCGGGTCCTTGACCGGCTCGGTGAACGCCTCGGGCACGCCCACCGGCAGCGCGGTCCCCAGCGCGTCCCGCAGCCGCCCCGCGTCCTCGATGGAGGCCCAGTGCTCCGCGCCGCCGATCCGCACCGCGATCACCCGCCGGGCCGTGGCCAGGGACCGCGCCCAGGCCGGCTCGGCGCCCCGCTCGGCCAGCTCCGCCTCCGTGAGGGGGCCCAGCAGCCGCAGCAGGTCGGCCACCGACTCCGCGTCCCGGGCCCGGCGCTCCGCGGTCAGCCACTGCAGCTCCCGCTCCAGCTCGGCCAGTACCTCCGCGTCCAGCAGCTCGCGCAGCTCCGCCTGGCCGAGCAGCTCGGCCAGCAGCCGGGAGTCCAGGGAGAGCGCGGCCGCCCTGCGCTCGGCCAGCGGCGAGTCCCCCTCGTAGAGGAACTGGGCGACGTAACCGAACAGCAGGGAGCGGGCGAAGGGCGAGGGCTCGGCGGTGGTGACCTCCACCAGGCGGACCCGGCGGGACTCGATGTCCCCCATCAGCTCGGTCAGCCCCGGAACGTCGAAGACGTCCTGGAGGCATTCGCGCACCGCCTCCAGGACGATCGGGAACGAACCGAACTCGGAGGCCACCTGGAGGAGTTGCGAAGCCCGCTGGCGCTGCTGCCACAGCGGGGTGCGCTTGCCGGGATTGCGCCGCGGCAGCAGCAGGGCGCGCGCCGCGCACTCGCGGAAGCGGGACGCGAACAGCGCCGATCCGCCAACCTGTTCGGTGACGATGCCCTGGACCTCGCCGTGGTCGAAGGTGACGTCGGCCGCGCCCAGCGGGGCCTTCTCGTCGTCGAACTCGAAGGCGGTCGCGGAGCTCGCCGGGGCCGGGTCGTGGTCCAGCAGGTCGAGCGGCTCACCGCCGAGGCCCAGCAGGTCGGCGTCCGGCAGGCGCAGCACGATGCCGTCGTCGGCGTGCATGACCTGCGCGTCCATCCCGTAGCGCTCGGCGAGGCGGGCGCTCAGCGCCAGCGCCCACGGCGCGTGCACCTGGGCGCCGAAGGGGGAGTGGACCACCACCCGCCAGTCGCCCAGCTCGTCGCGGAACCGCTCGACCACGATGGTCCGGTCGTCGGGCACGTGCCCGCAGGCCTCGCGCTGCTCGGCGAGGTACGCCAGCACGTTCTGCGCGGCCCAGGCGTCCAGGCCGGCGGCGAGCAGCCGCAGCCGCCCGTCCTCCTCGGACAGGGCGCCGACCTCGCGGACGAACGCGCCCACCGCGCGGCCCAGTTCCAGCGGGCGGCCCAGCTGGTCGCCCTTCCAGAACGGCAGCCGCCCGGGCACCCCGGGCGCCGGGGTGACCAGGACCCGGTCCCGCGTGATGTCCTCGATGCGCCAGGAGGTGGTGCCGAGGGTGAAGACATCGCCCACCCGGGACTCGTAGACCATCTCCTCGTCCAGCTCGCCGACCCGGCCGCCGCCCTTCTTCGGGTCCGAGCCGACCAGGAAGACGCCGAACAGGCCGCGGTCCGGGATGGTGCCCCCGGAGGTGACCGCGAGGCGCTGGGCCCCCGGCCGGCCCGTGGCCGTACCCGCCACGCGGTCCCACACCACGCGCGGCCGCAGTTCCGCGAACGCGTCGGAGGGATAGCGCCCGGCCAGCATGTCCAGGACCGCGGTGAACGCCGACTCCGGCAGCGCGGCGAAGGACGCCGCCCGCCGCACCAGGGCGAGCAGGTCGTCCACCTGCCAGGTGTCCATCGAGGTCATCGCCACCAGCTGCTGCGCCAGCACGTCCAGCGGATTGGCGGGGACGCGCAGGGACTCGATGGACCCGCTGCGCATCCGCTCGGTGACCACGGCCGCCTGGACCAGGTCGCCGCGGTACTTCGGGAACACCACGCCGGTGGAGACCGCGCCGACCTGGTGTCCGGCGCGGCCCACGCGCTGGAGGCCGGAGGCCACCGACGGCGGCGACTCCACCTGTACGACCAGGTCCACCGCGCCCATGTCGATGCCCAGTTCGAGACTGGACGTGGCGACGACGGCGGGCAGCCGCCCGGCCTTCAGGTCCTCCTCGACCAGTGCCCGCTGTTCCTTGGACACCGAGCCGTGGTGGGCGCGGGCGAGCAGCGGCGGGGCACCCTGCGCGGCGCCCGACTGGGCCATGATCTCGGCGGGGGGAGAGCCCGAGGGCAGCGGCTCGCCCATCGCCCGCTCATAGGCGATCTCGTTGAGCCGGTTGCACAGCCGCTCGGCGAGGCGCCGCGAGTTGGCGAACACGATCGTGGACCGGTGGGCCTGCACGAGGTCCGCGATCCGCTCCTCCACATGCGGCCAGATCGACGGCTTGTCGCCGCCCTCCTTGCCCTCGGTGGCGGGCGAGCCGCCCAGCTCGCCCATGTCCTGCACCGGGACGACCACCGACAGGTCGAACTCCTTGGTCGAGGGCGGCTGGACGATCTCCACCTTGCCGCGCGGGGCCAGATAGCGGGCCACCTCGTCCACCGGCCGGACCGTCGCCGACAGGCCGATCCGGCGGGCCGGGCGGGGCAGCAGTTCGTCGAGCCGCTCCAGGGACAGCGCCAGGTGGGCGCCGCGCTTGGTCGCGGCGACCGCGTGCACCTCGTCGACGATGACCGTCTCGATCCCGGTGAGGGCCTCGCGGGCGGCCGAGGTCAGCATCAGGAACAGGGACTCGGGGGTGGTGATGAGGATGTCCGGCGGGCGGGTCGCCAGCGCCCGGCGCTCCGCGGGCGGGGTGTCACCGGACCGGATCCCGACCCGGATGTCGGGCTCGGGCAGCCCGAGCCGCAGCGACTCCTGCCGGATCCCGGTCAGCGGGCTGCGCAGATTGCGCTCCACGTCCACCGCGAGGGCCTTGAGGGGCGATACGTACAGCACCCGGCAGCGCTTCTTCGGCTCGGCCGGCGGGGGTACGGCCGCCAGCCGGTCCAGCGCGGCGAGGAACGCGGCGAGGGTCTTGCCCGAGCCCGTGGGCGCCACCACGAGGACGTCCGAGCCCTCGCCGATGGCCCGCCAGGCCCCTTCCTGCGCGGCGGTGGGCGTACGGAAGGCCCCCGTGAACCAGGAGCGGGTCGCGGGGGAGAACGAATCGAGCGCGGAGCCGGCCATGCCCCCATCGTGCACCCCGCCACTGACAACGGCCCGGACCTGCGCGGACGCACCCGGAAGGAGGGCGCAGAATGGAGGAATGGCGGCAGCGGAGGACGGCGCGCGGCGCGGCGCGGGCGGGACCGGCGAGTGGGCCCGGCACTGGCAGTACGCCGAGCTGCCCGGCCTGGACCTGCTGCGCGCCCACTACGTGCGCCACACCTTTCCGCGGCACGCGCACGACGGGTACGTGATCGCGGCCGTCACCGGCGGCGTCGAGGAGATAGGGCTGCCCGGCGGGGTCGTGCGGGCGGGCCCGGGCAGCGTGGTCCTGATCAACCCCGAGGTCCCGCACTCCGCACCCGCCGGGGTCCCCGAGGGCTGGGCCTACGCGACCCTCTACCCCTCGCGGGAGCTGATCGCGGAGGTCGCCGAGGACGACGGCGCCCCGCGCGGCACCCCCGGATTCACCCCCGACATGGTCATGGACCCGCGGGCCGCGCGGATGATCGCGGACGTGCACCGGGCGGCCGAGGCGGGCAACCCGCTCGCAGCCGACACGCTGCTGCGGGGCGTGGTGGCGCGGATGCTGCGCCGGCACGCCGGCCCGCTGCCCGCCCGCGCGGCCACCGCCGCGGGGGCCGCCGACGCCGAGCGGGCCCGGGAGGTCCTGGAGGCGCGGATGTGCGAGCCGCCGTCGCTGGAACGGCTCGCGGCGCAGCTCGGCACGAGGCCGTTCGCGCTGCTGCGGGCCTTCCGGGAGCGGTACGGGATGCCGCCGCACACCTGGCTGACGGACGCCCGGGTCCGGCGGGCCCGGCTGCTGCTGGAGGCGGGGACCCCGCCCGCCGAGGCGGCCCTCGCGGTCGGCTTCACGGACCAGCCGCACCTGAACCGGCACTTCACCCGGATCGTGGGGGTGCCGCCGGGGGCGTACCGCCGGGGCCGGGCGGGCGCCGCGTGAGCGCCCGCGGGGCGCGGGGCGTGCCCTGCCGTACCGGGTGCCCCGCCGGGGCCGGGCCGCCGGGGCGGGCGCAAGAACGTACAAGACGGGTCGGTGGGCGCCGCCATAGCGTCGCCGGGTGAGAGAGCAGCGGACAGTGGATGCGGATCCGGCCGGGCCGAGGGCCGACGGCGGCGCCCGGGCGGCCGGGCCCGGCGGGCGTGACCGGGGTGACCGGGGTGACCGTGGGGACCGGAGCGACGGGTACGGACCGACCGGCGTGGACGGCCCGAGCGGCCCGGGTGACCCGGGTGGCCCGGACGGACCGGCCCCTGCGGACGGCACGCGCGGCGCGGCCGGCGGGGGCGGCCCGGACGGGCCGGGTGACCCGGACGGGCCCGACCGCCGGGCCGGGCGGCGGGCCGTCGTGCGGGACGCGCTCGGCGTCGGGGTGGCCGTGGGGCTGTCCGGCTTCGCCTTCGGCGTGACCGCCGCCGGAGCCGGGATCAGCACCGCGCAGGCCTGCGTGCTGAGCCTGCTGGTCTTCACCGGCGCCTCGCAGTTCGCCCTGGTCGGGGCGCTCGCCGCGGGCGGCAATCCCTTCACGGCCGCCGCCGGGGCCTTCTTCCTCGGGACCCGCAACGCCTTCTACGGGCTGCGGCTGTCCCCGCTCCTGCGGCTGCCCCGCGCCGTGCGCCCGCTCGCCGCGCACTGGGTCATCGACGAGACCACGGCCGTCGCCCTCGCGCAGCGCGGCCGGTCCCACGCCCGCCTCGGCTTCACCGTCACCGGGCTCACCCTCTACCTGCTGTGGAACCTCACCACCCTGCTGGGCGCGCTCGGCGCCGAAGCCATTGGCGACACGAACGCCTGGGGCCTGGACGCGGCCGGGCCCGCCGTCTTCCTCGCGCTGCTCGCGCCGATGCTGCGCACCACCACCGAGCGGGCCGTGGCCCTGCTCGCCCTGGTGCTCGGGCTCGGCTTCCTGCCGGTGCTGCCCGCCGGGGCACCGGTCCTGGTGGCGGCGCTCGCCGCGCCCGCCGTCCTCTTCCTCACCGGCCGCCGCACGAAGGGACCCCGCTCGTGAACGTCTGGATCGCCATCGGGCTCACCGCCCTCGGCTGCTACGCCGTCAAGCTCGCCGGGCTGCTCGTACCGGCCGGGGTGCTGGAGCGGCCCCTGGTCCGGCGGCTCTCCGCGCTGCTGCCGGTCGCGCTGCTGGCCGCGCTCACCGCGCAGCAGACCTTCAGCACCGGCTCCGCCCTGGTGGTCGACGCCCGCGCCGCCGGGCTCGTGGGCGCCGGGGTCGCGCTGCTGCTGCGGGCCCCGTTCCTGGTGGTCATCGCGGTCGCCGTCGCCGTCACCGCGGGGGTGCGGGCCCTGGGCGGCTGAGCCCGGCGGGGGCGGGATAATGGACGCATGCGGTTGACGATTTTCTGGGAACGGATGGCGGAGCACTTCGGAGCGGCCTACGCGGAGTCCTTCGCCCGCGACCACGTGATGGCGGAGCTGGGCGGGCGCACGGTGGTCCAGGCGCTGGAAGCGGGCTGGGAAACGAAGGACGTGTGGCGGGCGGTCTGTTCGGCCATGGACGTGCCGGCCTCGCTGCGCTGACCGCGCCGGTCCGCGGCGCCGCCGCCGGTGCGGGAGACTGGTCGGTGTGGCAGCCACTGACCAGTTCGACACCGACCCGACGGATCCGACGCCCCCGCCCGGTGCGCGCCCGCCCGCGGGGTGGCCGGCCGCTTCCGGCGGCGCCTCCCACGAGCGGATGCCGCGCTGGCTGCCGCGCGCGGTGGTCCTCGTCCTCGCGCTGATCGCCTGCTTCCAGCTCGGCAGCTGGGCGTTCCACCAGCTCATCGGGCTGCTCATCAACATCCTGATCGCGTTCTTCCTCGCGCTCGCGATCGAACCGGCGGTGGCCCGGATGGCGGCCCGCGGGATGCGCCGCGGGCTGGCCACCTTCCTGGTCTTCCTCGGGGTCTTCGTCGCGGCCGCCGGTTTCGTCGTCCTGCTCGGCTCGATGCTCGCCGAGCAGATCGTGGCGATGGTGGGCGGTTTCCCCGGCACCCTCGACTCGGTGGTCGGCTCGATCAACCGCACCTTCCACACCGACCTGTCCCGTCTGGACATCCAGGACAGCCTGCTGCACTCGGACTGGCTGCAGAAGTACGTGCAGAACAGCGCGTCCGGCGTGCTGGACGTCTCCGCCACGGTGCTCGGCGGGCTCTTCCAACTGCTGACGGTCGGGCTGTTCGCCTTCTACTTCGCCGCCGACGGGCCGCGGCTGCGGCGTGCGCTGTGCTCCGTCCTGCCGCCCGCGAAGCAGTCGGAGGTGCTGCGCGCCTGGGAGATCGCCGTCGCCAAGACCGGCGGCTACCTCTACTCGCGCGGCCTGATGGCGCTGGTCTCCGGGGTCGCGCACTACGTCGTCTTCGTGGTGCTGCACGTGCCGTACGCGCCCGCGCTCGCGGTGTGGGTGGGCCTGGTCTCCCAGTTCATCCCCACCATCGGCACCTACCTGGCGGGCGCGCTGCCGATGCTGCTCGCCTTCACGGTCGACCCCTGGTACGCGCTGTACGTCCTCGGGTTCGTGGTGGTCTACCAGCAGTTCGAGAACTACGTGCTCCAGCCGAAGCTGACCTCGAAGACGGTCGACATCCACCCCGCGGTGGCCTTCGGGTCGGTCATCGCGGGGACGGCCCTGCTCGGCGCGGTCGGCGCGCTGATCGCGATCCCGGCCGTCGCGACCCTCCAGGCCTTCCTCGGCGCTTACGTACGGCGGTACGCGGTGGTCGACGAGGAGGGCGAGGGGGAGGACGCCGGATCCGGCGCGGGACCCGGCCCCTTCGCGGGAGTCACGGGGCGGGCGTCCCGGGCTGCTGCTGCCTGGTCGCGGCGAGTACGGCGTCCACGGCCTCGGTGACGTGCGCCTCGGCGGCGGCCTTGTCGACGCCGAGCCCGCTGAGCACGCCGTCGCCGTCCTCCAGTTCGAGGAGGGCGAGCAGGATGTGCTCGGTGCCGACGTAGTTGTGGCCCAGGCGCAGGGCCTCGCGGAAGCTGAGCTCCAGGGCCTTCTTGGCGTTCGCGTCGAAGGGGATGAGGTCGGGGATCCGGTCCGCGGGAGGCGGCAGGGTGGCGGTGGCGGCGGCCCGTACGGCGTCCGGGTCGATGCCCTGGGCGCTCAGCGCGAGGGCCGCGAGGCCCTCGGGTTCGGCGAGGAGGCCGAGGACGAGGTGCTCGGGGCGGATCTCGGCGCCGCCGGCCGCGCGGGCCTCGCTCTGGGAGGTGACGACGACGTTGCGGGCCCGCGGGGTGAAGCGGGAGAAGCCCTGGCTCGCGTCGAGGTCCCCGTCGCCCTTGGGCACGAAGCGCTTCTGGGCGGCCTGGCGGGTGACGCCCATGCTCCGCCCGATGTCGGTCCAGGAGGCGCCCGAGCGGCGCGCCTGGTCGACGAAGTGGCCGATGAGGTGGTCGGCGACGTCCCCGAGGTGCTCGGCGACGACGACGGCCCCGCTGAGCTGTTCCAGGGCGTCGGGGTGGGTCTGCTTGATGCCCGCGATCAGGTCGTCGAGGCGGACGGGGTTGGTCATGCGTGCGGGGGCCGCGTTCTCTGCGGAGCCCGCCGGAGGGTTCGTCGGGTGCGTCATAGCGCAACCGTAGGTTGACAGTCGAAGGGGTGTCAACCCTGGGTTGTCACTTCGCTGGGAGATTGCCCCGGGTGCTGCGCCGACCGCACACTCGTCCCCAAGGAGACTGCTGTGGGGGGTAGTTGTGTGGATCTTCCTCTTCGTCGCGGCGGCCGCGCCGCTGCTTGCGGCGGTCGGATGGCGCCTGCGCGCCCACCGGGCGCTCGTCCCGCCCGCCGATCACGAGCCGCTCACGCTGTACGAGGCGGCGTACCTGCGAGGCGGCCGGACCGCCGTCGCCGACGTGGCACTGGTCTCCCTGTACCTGGCCGGGCGGCTGGAGGTGCGGGAGGGCAAGCGGCTGGCCCCGCTGGACGGACCCGCGCCGGGCGACCCGGTCCGGGCGGCGGCGTACGCGGCTGCGGGGGACGCGGGCCGGGGCGAGCCCGCCGCCGAGGTCAGGCGGCGGGCGGCGCTGAGTGCGCCGGTGCGGCGCGTCGAGGAGGTGCTGGGCGGCCGCGGCCTGGCCCCGGGAGGCAAACGGGCGCGGCCGGCGGGGCGGCTCGACGACCTGGTGGGCGTGCTCGCGGTGCTCGCCGCCCTGCTGGGGATCGCGGCCCTGGTCACCGACTCGCTGACCGGGCAGGGCAGTGGGGTCGCGCCGCTGATCGCCTTCGGGGTGCTGGGCGTGGTCGCTCTGGGGGTCTGGCTCGCCCCCCGGCGCCTGGTGCGCGCCCCCTCTCCGCACGCGACGCGGGCGGGGCTGCGGCGGCTGCGGGAGGTCGTGCAGGACCGTACCTGGCAGCCGCGGCCGGCGGCCGGGGAGCCGGGCGCGGGGGCGGGCGTACTGGCGGACGTCGCCCGGCACGGCTCCGGCCGCGCGCCCGCGGCGCTCGTACCCCTGCTGACCGCCCCGTGGCCACTGGTCCCGGTGGTCGCCGGCGCGGCCGGGTCCTCGTCCGCGCTCGCCTCGGACTCCTCCGCCTCGAAGGCGGCGGGCAGTTGCGGCGGTGGGTGCGGGAGCGGCTGCGGAGGCGGGTGCGGCGGGGGCTGCGGAGGGTGCGGGTGCGGATAGGGGGCACCGTTTGAACGATCAAAAGAGGAGGGGGATAGCATATGAGCGCCCCCTAGCTCGAAAGATAAACCTGTGACTGTCAAAGACGACGCGTTCACCAACTGGAAGAACCGCGAGGAGATCGCGGAGTCGATGATCCCGATCATCGGGAAGCTGCACCGCGAGCGGGACGTGACCGTCCTGCTGCACAGCCGCTCCTTGGTGAACAAGTCGGTGGTCAGCATTCTCAAGATCCACCGATTCGCCCGGCAGATAGCCGGTGAGGAACTCTCGGTCACCGAGACGCTTCCCTTCCTGCAGGCGCTCACCACCCTCGATCTCGGCCCCTCGCAGATCGACCTCGGCATGCTCGCCGCGACGTACAAGGCCGACAGCCGCGGCCTCTCCGTCACGGAGTTCACCGCCGAGGCCGTCGCCGGCGCCACGGGCGAGGACAAGATCGAGCGCCGCGAGGCGCGGGACGTGGTCCTCTACGGCTTCGGCCGCATCGGCCGCCTGGTCGCCCGCCTGCTGATCGAGAAGGCCGGCTCCGGCAACGGCCTGCGGCTGCGCGCCATCGTCGTCCGCCAGGGCGGCGACCAGGACATCGTCAAGCGCGCCTCGCTGCTGCGCCGCGACTCCATCCACGGTCAGTTCCAGGGCACGATCACCGTTGACGAGGCGAACAACAAGATCATCGCCAACGGCAACGAGATCAAGGTGATCTACGCCAACGACCCGTCGGAGATCGACTACACGGCGTACGGCATCAAGGACGCCATCCTCATCGACAACACGGGCAAGTGGCGTGACCGCGCGGGCCTCTCGAAGCACCTGCGCCCCGGCATCGACAAGATCGTCCTGACGGCTCCGGGCAAGGGCGACGTCCCCAACATCGTGCACGGCGTCAACCACGACACGATCAAGCCGGACGAGCAGATCCTGTCCTGCGCCTCGTGCACCACCAACGCGATCGTCCCGCCGCTGAAGGCGATGGCGGACGAGTACGGCGTCCTGCGCGGCCACGTGGAGACCGTCCACTCGTTCACCAACGACCAGAACCTGCTGGACAATTACCACAGCGCCGACCGTCGCGGCCGCTCCGCGCCGCTCAACATGGTGATGACCGAGACCGGCGCCGCCTCGGCCGTCGCCAAGGCGCTGCCCGACCTCAAGGCGCCGATCAGCGGCAGCTCGATCCGCGTCCCGGTGCCGGACGTCTCGATCGCGATCCTGAGCCTGCGGCTCGGGCGCGAGACCACCCGCGAGGAAGTCCTCGACTACCTGCGGAACGTCTCGCTGACCTCGCCGCTGAAGCGCCAGATCGACTTCACCACCGCCCCCGACGCGGTCTCCAGCGACTTCATCGGCTCGCGGCACGCCTCGATCGTCGACGCGGGCGCCACCAAGGTCGACGGCGACAACGCCATCCTCTACCTCTGGTACGACAACGAGTTCGGCTACTCGTGCCAGGTCATCCGGGTCGTCCAGTACGTCTCCGGCGTGGAGTACCCGACCTACCCGGCTCCGGCGGTCTGATCCGCCCTCCGTCCGGCCCGCTGCCCGTCCGGCCCCCGTCCCGCACCGCGGGACCCGGGCCGGGCGGGCAGCGGTTTTCCGGGGGTTCCCGGGGGGTGTCGCCGCGCGCGATCCGGCCGAGAGGTGACTTGTGCCCGAGCGCGGCGGCGTCCGTACGTCCCTGATCGCGCCCGGTGGCGGCGCGGCCCGCGCGGGCCGCCCGCGCGGCCGGGATGATCATGGCCGGATCGGGTGGTTCCGCAACGCCCGCCGCCCTCTTGCCAGTTGAGGCGGGGGTCCCAACAATGCGCATGACAACCGAAGGATCTTCGGTTGCACCGTCATGCAGAGGGGAACCCCCACATGAAGAAGCCTCTCGTCGGCGCACTGCTCTCGCTGCTCCTGATCGGCGCGGCGGCAGCACCGGCCGTGGCCTCCGGCCCCCGGGCGGACACCGAGAAGGCCGCGCCGGCCGTCACGGTCAACTTCGCGGGAACGGTCGCGCTCAGCAACTGTTCCGGCTCGGTCGTCCGGACGCCCAACTCCCTGGCGAGCGACCCCGCGCTCGTGCTCTCCAACGGCCACTGCCTGGAAACCGGTTTCCCCGCCGCGGGCGAGGTCATCAAGGACCAGCCGTCCAGCCGGTCGTTCTCGCTGCTCAACGGGGCCGGTACCAAGGTCGCGACGCTGCGGGCCAGCAAGGTCGCGTACGCCACGATGACCGACACCGACATCTCGGTCTACCAGCTGACCAAGACGTACGCGCAGATCCAGAGCCAGTACGGCATCGGCGCGCTCACCCTCAACGACGCGCACCCGGTGCAGGGCACCTCGATCAAGGTCGTGTCGGGGTACTGGAAGCGGATCTACACCTGCAACGTGGACGGGTTCGCCTACCGCCTCAAGGAGGGCGACTGGACCTGGAAGGACTCGATCCGCTACACCTCGTCCTGCAACACGATCGGCGGGACCTCCGGCTCGCCGGTGATCGACACCGCGACCGGCCGCGTCGTCGCCGTCAACAACACGGGCAACGAGGACGGCCAGCGCTGCACCGAGAACAACCCGTGCGAGGTCGACCAGAACGGCAACGTGACGGTCCGCCAGGGCATCAACTACGGGCAGGAGACCTACATCATCGTCCCCTGCATAGGTGCCGGCAGCAAGATCGACCTGACCCGCCCCGGCTGCACCCTGCCGCGGCCGTAACCCCGCCCGCTCCGCGCGCCGGCCGCCCTCTCGCGGGCGGTCGGCGGGCGGTCGGCGCACTCTCCGGCGCGGTCAGCCGGCCGCGAGGAGTTCGAGGGTGTCGATGACGCGGTGCGAGAAGCCCCACTCGTTGTCGTACCAGGCGACCACCTTGACGTGGCGGCCGTCGACGCGGGTGAGCGCCGAGTCGAAGATCGACGATGCCGGGTTGCCGGTGATGTCGGAGGAGACGAGCGGGTCGTCCGAGTACTCCAGGACGCCCGCGAGCGGTCCGTCCGCGGCGGCGCGGTACGCCGCCAGCACGTCCTCGCGCGTCACCTCGCGCGCCACCGTCGTGTTGAGTTCGACGATCGACCCGACCGGTACCGGCACCCGGATCGAGTCGCCCGACAGCTTGCCCGCGAGGTTCGGCAGCACCAGCCCGATCGCCTTCGCGGCGCCCGTCGTGGTCGGCACGATGTTGACGCCCGCGGCGCGGGCGCGCCGCGGGTCGCGGTGCGGGCCGTCCTGCAGGTTCTGCTCCTGCGTGTAGGCGTGCACCGTCGTCATGAAACCGTGCTCGATGCCCGCGAGGTCGTCCAGGACCGAGGCCAGCGGCGCGAGCGCGTTGGTCGTGCACGAGGCGTTCGAGACGATGGTGTGCGCGGCCGGGTCGTAGGCACCGGTGTTCACCCCGTAGGCGAGCGTCACGTCGGCCCCGTCCGCCGGCGCGCTGACCAGCACCTTCTTCGCGCCCGCGGTGATGTGGGCGCGCGCGGCGGTGGCGGACGTGAAACGGCCGGTCGCCTCCAGCACGATGTCGACCCCGAGCTTCTCCCACGGCAGCTGCTCCGGCTCGCGCTCGGCGAGGACGGTGATGCGGCGCCCGTCGACGACGAGGTCGTCCCCGTCGACCCGCACCGGGCGGCCGAACCGTCCCGCGGTCGTGTCGAAGGCCAGCAGCCGCGCCAGGGTGGCGGGCTCGGTGAGGTCGTTGACGGCCACGACCTCCAGGTCGCTGTCGCGTTCGAGCAGCGCGCGCAGCACGTTGCGTCCGATGCGGCCGAATCCGTTGATGGCGATGCGGGTCATGAGTATCGGTATCCCTTCGGGTTCCCCTCCAGCTTCGCGCGCGGCGCCGCCCGGTGACAGCGGCGTGATCGCCACGGTCCGCAAGGATCGCGCCAGGTGCGCTACTCGCCGCGGGCGAAGGTGCGCCGGTACTCGCTCGGAGTGGTGCGCAGGATCCGCTGGAAGTGCAGCCGCAGGTTCGCCCCGGTGCCCAGGCCCACGTCGGCGGCGATCCGCTCCACACTGCGCTCCGAGCGTTCCAGCAGCTCACGGGCCGTGTCGAGGCGGGCGCGCATGACCCATTGCATCGGCGTGTAGCCGGTGTCCTCTGCGAAGCGCCGCGAGAAGGTGCGCGGCGACACCCCCGCCTGCCGGGCGAGCGCCTCCAGCGTCAGCGGTTCGCCGAGGCGGTGCAGCGCCCACTCGCGGGTGGCGGCGAACCGCTCGCCGAGGGGCTCGGGCACGCTGCGCGGTACGTACTGTGCCTGGCCGCCGCTGCGGTAGGGGGCCGCGACCAGCCGCCGGGCCGTGTGGTTCGAGGCCGCCACCCCGAGGTCGCCGCGCAGGACGTGCAGGCACAGGTCGATGCCCGAGGCGGCGCCCGCCGAGGTCAGCAGGCTGCCCTCGTCGACGAACAGCACGTTCTCGTCGACCCGCACCCGCGGCCACTTCGCCGCGAGCGCCCGCGCGTAGTGCCAGTGGGTGGTGGCGCGCTTCCCGTCGAGCAGGCCGGTGGCGGCCAGCGCGAAGGCGCCGGTCGAGATGGCGGCGAGCCGCGCGCCCCGCGCGTGCGCCGCGACCAGCGCGTCGACGACGGCCGGCGGCGGATCGTCGCGGTCCGGGAACCGGTAGCCGGGGACGAAGACGATGTCGGCCCACGCCAGCGCGTCGAGACCGTGGGCGACGGCGTACGAGAGCCCGTCGCCGCCGGTCACGAGGCCGGGCGCCGCCCCGCAGACGCGGACCTCGTACGGCATGCTCGCCCGGGCCGAGAAGACCTGTGCGGGGATGCCGACGTCGAGCGGCTTGGCCCCTTCGAGGACCAGGACGGCGACGCGGTGCGGACGGGAGGCGGGCGGGACGGGCACGGCCTTGAGCCTACGCGGGGACGGCCGGCCCGCGGTGACCGGCCGGTAAGGACGCGTGACGGGGGTCACACCGCACCCGTGTCACGAACGGAGGCCCTGCTCGCGTCTGATGGTCGTCCGCACGGCGGGAACGGCCCCACGAAAGAGGCAGAGCGATGAACACGACGACAGCGCGGCAGCACGAGGTCCTGGTCCTGGGCGCCGGTTACGCCGGTCTCGCCGCGGCGGTCCAGCTCGCGGCCCGCACCAGGAAGCGCGGGAACCTGCGCGTGACGCTGGTCAATCCCCACGACCACTTCACCGAGCGGCTGCGGCTGCACCTGACCGCCACCGGTCAGCAGACGGCCGAGATGAACATCCCCGAGCTGCTGGAGGGCACCGGCGCCGCCTTCGTCCGCGGCTGGGTCACCGCCGTGGACGCCGGGGCGAAGACCGTCCGGATCGACGACGACCGGGTCCTGCGCTACGACACCCTGGTCTACGGCCTGGGCAGCGTCGCGGACACCGTCACCGTGCCCGGCGCGGACGACCACGCCTACACCCTGGACGGCCCGCAGGACGCCGCCCTCCTTGCCGACCGGCTGGCCCGGCTCGACGGCGGGACCGTCGTGGTCGGCGGCAGCGGCCTCACCGGCGTCGAAGCCGCCGCGGAGATCGCCGAGCGGTACCCGCGGCTCACGGTCGAACTGCTGGGCCGGCAGGCGCCCGGCACCGGCCTCCACCCGAAGGCCAGGGCCCACCTGGACGCGGCGCTCGCCCGGCTCGGCGTACGGGTGCGCGGCGGCGTCGAGGTGACCGAGGTGCTGCCCGACGGTGTCCGGCTCGCGGACGGGACCGCCATCCCCACCGCCGCGGTGCTGTGGACCAGCGGCACCCGCGTCCCGCCGCTGGCCGCCGCCGCGGGCCTGAGCGTCGACGAGCGCGGCCGCGTGGTCACCGACGGCGCGCTGCGCTCGGTCTCCCACCCGGACGTCTACGCCGTGGGCGACGCGGCGGCGGTCCGCCAGCGCTACGGCGTGATGCACGGGACCTGCCAGGGCGGCATGCCCACCGGGGTGCACGCGGCCCTGTCCATCCTGCGGGTGCTGGGCGGCAAGGAGCCCAAGCCCTTCCGTTTCGGCTACTACCACACCCCCGTCAGCCTGGGCCGCGCCGACGCCGTCGTACAGTTCACCCGCCCCGACGACAGCCCGCGCCGGCTCGTCCTGACGGGCAAGCGGGCCGCGACGTACAAGGAGGCGGTCACGGCCGCTCCGTGGGCCACCTTCGCCCGCATGAAGAAGATGCCCGCCTCGGGCGCGTTCTGGCCGCACGGCGGCCGCCACACCAGGATCCGGAGTGCCAAGTGACCCAGCCGCAGGGACCCGAGCTGCCGGACCAGGCCGCCTTCCAGCAGTACCGCACGCTGCTCTTCTCCGTCGCCTACCGCCTCCTCGGCACCGCCGCCGACGCCGAGGACGTGGTGCAGGACGCCTGGCTCAAGTGGTCGGCGGCGGACCGGTCCCAGGTCGCGGACCCCAAGTCGTACCTGACCCGGATCGTCTCCAACCTGTCGATGGAGCGCCTGCGTTCCACCCGCCGGCAGCGCGAGACCTACGTCGGGCCGTGGCTCCCCGAGCCGGTCCTGACCGCTCCGGACACCGCCGACGGCGTCGCCGCGGCGGACTCGGTCTCCCTGGCGCTGCTGGTCGTCCTGGAGTCGCTGAGCCCGCTGGAGCGCGCGGTGTTCGTCCTGAAGGAGGTCTTCGCCTTCAGCCACGCGGAGATCGCCGAGGCGGTGGAGCGCTCGGAGGCGGCGGTGCGGCAGGCCGCGCACCGCGCCCGCGAGCACGTCCGGGCCCGGCGGCCGCGCTTCCCGGCGGACCGCGCCCGCCAACGCGACGTCACGGAGCGCTTCTTCGGGGCGGTCTCGGGCGGCGACCTCAACGCGCTCATGGAACTGCTCGCCCCGGACGTGACGTTGTGGACGGACGGCGGCGGCAAGGTCCGCCAGGCCCTCAAGCCGGTCATCGGCCAGGAGAGCGTGGCCCGTTGGTTCGCCGCGCTCGGGACCGCGACCTACCAGGGCATCGAGCCCGGGCGGATGCGGGCGGAAGTCACCTGGATCAACGGCGGCCCCGGCGTGGTCTTCCACGGCCCGGACCGCGTGATCGCCACGCTGACCTTCGATTTCGACGCGGAGGGACGCATCACGGCCCTCCACAACGTGGCCAACCCGGACAAGCTCCGCGCCGTCGCGGGCGGCACGCGGTACGACCTGTCCTGAGCCGGTCCGGTCCGGGCCGGGCCGGGCCGGCCGTCGTCGGGCGCCCCGGCGATATTGCCTGTCGTAGCGGTCCGCGGGCGGGCAGACTCGCTCCATGACGGACATCTGCGCATTCCGGGAGGCGGTCGGCCGCTGGGCGGCCGGGGGCCCCGGCGAACCGGCGGGCGAGCTGGCCGGGAGGCTGGGGCTGCGGACGGCCGTCCTGCTCGAAGGGCCCAGCGACCGGGAGGCCGTCGAGGCGCTGGCCGCACGACGCGGCCGGGACCTGGCCGCCGAAGGGGTGTGCGTCGTCCCGATGGGCGGGGCGATGAGCATCGCCCGCTACGCGGACCTGCTCGGACCGCCCGGTCTCGGCCTGGATCTGCGGGGCCTGTGCGACGCGGGCGAGCAGGGCTTCTACGACCGCGGGCTGAAGCGGGCCGGGGCCCCGGCGGGCGGCTTCTTCGTGTGTGTCGCGGACCTGGAGGACGAGCTCGTCCGCGCGCTGGGCACGGGAGCCGTCGAGGAGATCATCGGGGACGAGGGCGACCTGCGGTCCTGGCAGACCTTCCTGCGCCAGCCCGCCCAGCACGGCCGGCCGCGCGAGCGCCAGCTGCGGCGCTTCCTCGGCACGAAGAAGGGCCGCAAGATCCGCTACGGCCGCCTCCTGGCGGAGGCCCTGGACCCGGGGCGGGTACCGGCCCCGCTCGACGAGCTCCTCGGGAGCCTGTGATTCCGGCGTCCGGGGTGCGGCCCGGCGCCCCCGGCCTGGGTACGGCCCAGTGCCCGGGGCGCGGCCCAGTGCCCGACGTACGGCTCAGCGCCCGGCGGGCGGCGGTCCGGCGCCGGCGGACTCCCCGCAGGAGTGCCGCGCGGCGGCCGCCTCCTCGATCAGGGTCCATCCGTCGACCTCCGCCGGCCCCCGCACCTCGGGCCGCCAGCCGCGGGCCAGTGCCGCATCGAGCAGGGCCCGGACGGCTCCCGGCTCGTGCAGGTTCAGGGACGCGCCCCGCAGGAGGCCCACGTCCCCCGAGCCCGTGTAGCCCCCGCCCGGGACGAACCGGCCCGGGCCCGCGGCGAAGACGACGCGCAGCGGCCCGCCGGTGCCGGCGGGCTGCGGGGACAGGGTCAGGGTCTGGCGGCAGTCCACGGGCCGACCGGCGTCTTCCGCGCGGTGGCCGTGGCGCACCGTCCACCGGTACGCGCGTCCGTCGGCGACCAGGCGGCGGGGCGTGTTCTCGCGGCGCGGCATGGGCCGAGGGTACGCGGCGCCGCGGGCGCGCCGGGGTCCTGCCCGGCCCGTCGGCCCGGCAGGGCGCGCCCGGCTACTTGGCGGCCAGCCGGCAGGCGGTCACCGAGGTCGCGTGGGTGACGTGGCTCTCGGCGAGGCCGGACACGCACTCGTCCTGGGCGCCGGCCACCCCGACGTAGCGCGCCGCGCGGACGGCCTCCGGAGCCTCGCCGCCCTTCAGTTCGCGCTCGACCTGGTTGATGCAGGAATTGACGTCCGCGTGGGCGGCGGGGGCCGTGAGGGCCGCCCCGCCGAGGGCCAGGGTCAGGCCGGTGAGGACACTCGCGAGACGGACGCTCGCGCTACGGATCGACGTACGCATGGGACGTACCTGCTCTCCGGGATCAGGGGATTTCCTCCCCCTTCCGACGCTAGATCAGCCGCATGCCGCCCGCACCCGCTGGGAGTGCGGCCGGATACTGGAAGGGGAAGCGTGCCGGGCGGGCCCGCTCCCGGGGGGTCGGGCGTGGCGCGCTTGACACGGAAATCGAACATCCATTCTGATGGGTTATCCACAGGCGAACCGTGCGTGGAGGCGCGTTGTCAGTGGCAGGCGTTAGCGTCAATGGCGTGAAGCGATCGACTCAAGCAAATCGGGTGGAACCCATGGCAGGCACCGACCGCGAGAAGGCGCTCGACGCAGCGCTCGCGCAGATTGAACGGCAGTTCGGCAAGGGCGCGGTCATGCGCCTTGGCGACAAGCCGAATGACCCCATCGACGTGATCCCCACGGGGTCGACCGCGCTGGACATCGCCCTCGGTGTCGGCGGGCTGCCGCGCGGCCGCGTGGTGGAGGTGTACGGGCCGGAGTCCTCCGGTAAGACGACCCTGACCCTGCACGCCGTGGCCAACGCGCAGAAGGCCGGCGGCACCGTCGCCTTCGTCGACGCCGAGCACGCCCTCGACCCCGAGTACGCCAAGGCCCTGGGCGTCGACACCGACAACCTCATCCTGTCCCAGCCGGACACCGGTGAGCAGGCGCTGGAAATCGTGGACATGCTCGTCCGCTCCGGCGCCCTCGACCTCATCGTCATCGACTCCGTCGCGGCGCTCGTGCCGCGCGCGGAGATCGAGGGTGAGATGGGCGACTCGCACGTGGGTCTGCAGGCCCGTCTGATGAGCCAGGCCCTCCGCAAGATCACCGGTGCGCTCAACCAGTCCAAGACCACCGCGATCTTCATCAACCAGCTCCGCGAGAAGATCGGTGTGATGTTCGGCTCGCCGGAGACCACCACCGGTGGCCGCGCGCTGAAGTTCTACGCCTCTGTGCGTCTGGACATCCGCCGGATCGAGACCCTGAAGGACGGCACGGACGCGGTCGGCAACCGCACCCGCGTCAAGGTCGTCAAGAACAAGGTCGCGCCGCCCTTCAAGCAGGCCGAGTTCGACATCCTCTACGGCCACGGGATCAGCCGCGAGGGCGGCCTGATCGACATGGGCGTGGAGCACGGCTTCGTCCGCAAGGCCGGTGCCTGGTACACCTACGAGGGCGACCAGCTCGGCCAGGGCAAGGAGAACGCGCGCAAGTTCCTGTGCGACAACCCCGACCTCTCGGACGAGATCGAGAAGAAGATCAAGGAGAAGCTGGGCGTGGGCATCCGCAAGACCCCCGACGCCGAGCCCGGTCCGGACGCGGCGGGCGGCGTGGCCCCGGCGGCCGATGACGCGGCCAAGACGGTTCCCGCCCCGGCGACGAAGGCCAAGACGGCCAAGGCCGCCGTAGCCAAGAGCTGACCGTGCGGGAGCAGCAGGGGGCGGCCGGTTCCGGCACGCCGAGGGCCGAGCGGGGATTGCCGCCCCAGAGCCCCGAAGAGCAGGCGCGGGCGATCTGCCTGCGCCTGCTCACCGGGTCCCCGCGCACCCGGCAGCAGCTCGCGGACGCCCTGGCCAAGCGGGAGATCCCCGAGGAGGTGTCGCAGCAGGTCCTCTCCCGGTTCGAGGAGGTGGGCCTGATCGACGACGCCGCCTTCGCCGGGGCGTGGGTCGAGTCCCGGCACCACAGCCGCGGCCTCGCCCGCCGGGCGCTCGCCCGCGAACTGCGCACCAAAGGGGTGCACGCCACCCTGGTGGACGAGGCCCTGGAACAGCTGGACTCCGAGCAGGAGGAGCAGACCGCCCGCGAGCTGGTGGAGCGCAAGCTGCGGGCCACCCGCGGCCTGGAGCGGGACAAGCGCATCCGCCGCCTCGCCGGGATGCTGGCCCGCAAGGGCTACGGGGAGGGCATGGCCCTGCGGGTGGTGCGGCGCGCCCTCGAAGCCGAGGGCGAGGACGCGGACGAACTCGACGGGCCGGAGTACCGGGCGCTCTGACCGCCCGGCCGCGCCGCCGGTCCGTCAGGGGCGCCCACCGCCCCACCACCGCGCGGTCGTCCCGCGGGGCGAGGCGGCGTCAGCCGGGGGCGGTCACGGGGAGCCCGGCGGCCTTCCATGCCTGGAAGCCGCCGGTCAGGTCCGTGGCGCCGGTCAGGCCGAGCGCGTGCAGGGAGGCCGCGGCCAGCGTCGAGGCGTACCCCTCGTTGCAGATCACCACGATCCGCAGGTCGTGGGAGGTGGCCTCGGGGACGCGGTGGCTGCCGCGCGGATCCAGCCGCCACTCCAGTTCGTTGCGCTCGATCACCAGCGCGCCCGGGATCAGTCCGTCGCGCTCCCGCAGCGCCTGGTAGCGGATGTCCACCAGCAGGGCCCCCTCGCGAGAGGCGGCGTGTGCCTCGGCCGCCCCGATCCGCGCGTAGGTGGCGCGGACCCGCTCCAGCAGCTCGTCGATCCCGATGGGGACGTCGGCGGCGCCCGCGCTCACTGCCAGTCCGCCGGACGCTCGACCTGCTCCAGCGTCAGCACGGCCCCGCTGCGGCTGAACCGGCGGATCAGCGGGAGCGGCGGATAGTAGGCGTGCACCGAGACGGCGTGCTCGGTGGGGGACCCGTTCAGCACCTCGTGCACGTGGTGCTCGCCGAAGGCGCGCCCCGCGCCCGCCTCCAGGGTCCGGGTGCGGTCCAGGCCGGAGGCCAGGTGCAGGGACCGCCAGCCCTCCGACGGCAGCCGCACGGACAGGGAGTGTTCGGTGAGGCGGCCGCGCGCGGTGGCGAAGGCGCCGCGCGACTCGGCGTGGTCGTGCCAGCCGGTGCCGGTACCCGGCGGCCAGCCGATCAGCCAGGCCTCGCTGCCGCCCGGGCCGTCGAGGCGCACCCAGGTGCGGCCCTCGGGGTCGAGGGGCAGGGAGGCGATCAGCGCCGGATCGGCGGCGGTGCGCAGGGCGAAGTCGAGGAGTTCCGCTGCGTCCGGCCCGGCGGCGCGGGCAGGGCCGGAACCGGCCGGGGCAGGGCTCAGCAGGGATGCGGATGCAGACATGGGGGATGACCGTCCTGGGAGTCGCGAAGGCGCGGCGCACGGGCGCGCGCGAGGGAGGCGAGTCAGCAGGAGGGGCGACAGACGCAGCCCGCATAGCGGAGGAGGTCCATATGGACCCTCCGCCACAGGCGCACGTCGTTACCGGTCATGGTCGCGAGTGAACCACGGGCGGACTTGAGGGTCAATCGATCACGGGTGGGGTGTGGCGGACGCCTCGGGCAGGGCCCGCGGCGCGGGGGCAGGCAGCGCGGGCAGTGCGGCGCCGGGCGCGCCCGCACGTACCGCGTCGGCCGCCTCGTACAGCTCGGCGGGCCGGACGCCCGCGAAGGTGGCCGCGAGGTGACCGTCCGGGCGCAGCAGCAGCACGGTGTGCGCGGCGGCCCCCGGATAGCCGTCGGCGACCAGCAGATCGGCGCGCACCGGCAGGGCGCTGACCGCGGCCGCCAGCCGCGGCATCAGACCGGCGCCGACCCAGTGCCGCCGGTCCCACACCCCGGTCCCCGGAGCGACGAGGAGCACCAGGAGACGCCCCCGCCCCAGCAGGTCGCGCAGCGGGACGGTCGCCCCGTCCGGTGCGGTCACGGGTACGTTCGCCGCCGCGCCGCCCGGCTCGGTGTCGGTCGGGACCTCCCGTACGGCGACGGGCGGGGCGTACGCCGGGGGCGCGCCCAGCGGCCCGCGCCCCAAGTGGCCGTCCGTGAGCAGTGTTTCGTGGCTGCGCGTGGCGCCCGGGACGTACGTGCGCAGCCCGCCCCCGCCGCGCAGCACGGGCATGGCCTGGTCGGCGGCGCGCAGCCGGGCCGCGACCGCGGTGCGCCGCTCGGCCTCGTACCCGTCGAGGAGGGCTTCGGAGGCGCCCTGGTGCCAGGCCAGCGACAGCCGCCAGGCCAGGTTCTCGGCGTCCCGCAGCCCCTCCTCCACCCCTTGCGTGCCCAGGGCGCCCAGCAGGTGGGCCGCGTCCCCGGCGAGGAAGGCACGGCCGTCGCGCCAGCGCCGGGCCAGCCGGTGGTGCAGCGTGTACACGCCGGTGTCGATCAGGTCGTACGGGGGCGTGCTGCCCCCGCACCAGGCGGCGAGGGTGTCGCGGATCATCCCGATCAGGGCGTCGGGCGTGACGAGGTCCCCGCGCGGCGGCAGCAGCCAGTCCAGCCGCCACACCCCGTCGGGCAGCGGCCGCGCCGTCACCTCGGGAGCCTTCGCGGAACGGCCGCGCTGGAGGACGGCCTCGCCGGGCCAGGGGAGTTCGGTGCGCAGCGCGGCCACGGCGTGCCGCTCGACGGCGGTGCGCCCGGGGAAGCGGATGCCCAGCAGCTTGCGGACGGTCGAGCGGGCGCCGTCGCAGCCGACCAGGTGGCTGCCGCGCCACCAGGTGGTGGCGGCGCCCCGGGTGTGCGCGGTGACCCCGAGGGCGTCCTGTTCCAGGGCATCGAGGTGGCTGTCGGTGACCAGTTGGACGAGCGGGTGCGCCGCGGCGGCGTCGCGCAGGCCCCGGGTGAGGGCGTGCTGCGGCAGGTGCAGCGGGGCGGTGGCGTCCTCGAAGGTGGTCCGGCGGGTGTCCCGGCCGCGCCGCACGGTGCGCCAGGCGGCGAAGTGCGCGCCCTCGTCGCGCAGGGTCGTGCAGCCGAGACGGTGCGCCATCGCCGCGGTGTCGGCGTGCAGGACGACCGTACGGGCGGGGCGGGACTCCTCCTTGCCCGGACCCTCGTCGAGGACGACGGAGGGCACGCCCGCGCCGGCCAGGGCGAGCGAGAGGGTCAGCCCGACCGGTCCCGCGCCCACGACGATCACCGGGTCCACGGCACGGCTCCCGATGTCCGGTATGTGATCACAGAACGTATGCAACCCACTGAATGCGCATGCGTCAAGTGACACTGGTAGGTGTGACGCCTTGTGGTGCGACGGAAGACTTCCGTCGCACCACAGGGATCACGCCATCATACTGACCGGGCGTCAGGCCGGTGTCAGACCACGCCGCCGCCGGGGCCGGTGGTGCCCATGGTCCCCTCCGTCACGTCGGTGATGTCCACCGTCGCTCCGGTGCTCTTCTTCGACTTGCGCAGTCGCGACTCCAGGGCCGAGGCGGCCGTGGTCAGCGCGAAGTTCAGGGCGATGAAGAGGAGGGCGATCACGACCAGGGACGGGATCGTGTTGCTGTAGTTGGCCGAGATCTGCCGGGCCATCGACAGCAGCTCGGCCAGGCCGAGCAGCGACCCGCCGAGCGCGGTGTCCTTGAGGATCACCACGAGCTGGCTGATCAGCGCCGGGAGCATCGCCGTCACGGCCTGCGGGACCAGCACGTAGAGCATGGTCTGGCCCTTGCGCATGCCGATCGCCTTGGCGGCGTCCGTCTGGCCGGAGGGCAGCGAGAGCACGCCCGCCCGGACGATCTCCGCGATGACCGCGGCGTTGTACAGGACCAGTCCGGTCACCACGGCGTAGATGGGCCGCAGTTCCGAGCTGACGTCGCTGAACCGCACGTAGAGGGCGGAACCGAAGAGCATCAGCATCAGCACCGGGATGGCGCGGAAGAACTCGACGAACGCGCCGACGGACGTGCGGACCCACGCGTGGTCGGAGAGGCGCCCGATGCCCAGCACCGCGCCCAGCGGGAGCGCGATGACCATCGCGATCAGACCGGCCTTGAGGGTCTCCAGCAGACCCGGAATCAGCCAGGTCGACCAGATGTCGCCCTCGGTGACGAAGGGGGACCACTTGTCGCCGTCGAGCTGACCCTTGTCCGACATGGTGGACAGGACCCACCACAGAGCGAGCCCGAGCAGCACGAAGAAGACGGCGGAGTAGATCCAGTTGCGCGCCTTGGCCTTGGGGCCCGGCGTGTCGTACAGCACGGAGGTCATCGCTTCACCGCCACTCGCTTGGCCACCCAGCCGAGGATCAGGCCGGTCGGCAGGGTCAGCAGGACGAAGCCGAGGGCGAAGATCCCGAAGACCGTGAAGAGGGCCTGCGCCTCGTTCTCGATCATTTCCTTCATCAGCAGGGCCGCTTCGGCCACGCCGATGGCCGCCGCCACCGTGGTGTTCTTGGTGAGGGCGATCAGTACGTTCGTGAGCGGCCCGATGACCGCCCGGAAAGCCTGGGGGAGCACGATCAGGGTGAGCACCTGGAAGAAGCTCAGGCCCAGCGCACGGGCCGCCTCGGCCTGGCCGACCGGCACGGTGTTGATGCCCGAGCGCAGCGCCTCGCAGACGAAGGTGCCGGTGTAGGCGGTCAGCGCGAGGACGGCCAGCCGGAAGCCGGTCTCCTTGGAGGTGTCGCCGCCCAGGGTGATGGTCAGGGTCTGGTAGAGCCCCAGGGAGCAGCCGATCATCAGGACGGTCAGGGGCGTGTTGCGCACCACGTTGACGTAAGCGGTGCCGAAGCCCCGCATGAGCGGGACGGGACTGACCCGCATCCCGGCCAGGACGGTGCCCCAGACCAGGGACCCGGCCGCCGAGTAGAGGGTGAGCTGAACCGTCACCCAGAAGGCTCCGAGCAGGTCGTACTGCCCGGAATCAAGAAAATCGAACACGATGCCCTGCGCTCTCCCCAGGATGGCCGGTGAGGCACGGCGCCGCCCGTGACAGGCGGGCGGCGACGCACCTCACCGATGAATCAGCTGCCTTCGGTGATCTGCGGGGCCGGCTCGTTCTTGTAGTTGGCCGGACCGAAGTTCTTCTTCACGGCCGCTTCCCAGGCGCCGTCCGCTTCCATCTTCTTGATGGCGGCGTTGATCTTGGTCTGAAGGTCCTTGTCGCCCTTCTTCAGGCCGATGCCGTAGTTCTCGTTGCTCAGGCTCAGCCCGACCAGCTTGAACTTGCCCTTGTTCTTCTCCTGCGAGGCGTAACCGGCCAGGATCGAGTTGTCCGTGGTCAGCGCGTCGACGGCCTTGCTCTCCAGGCCGGTCAGGCACTCGGAGTAGCCCGGGAACTCCTGGAGGTCGGCCTTGGGGGCCAGCTTCGTCTTGACGTTCTGCGCCGAGGTGGAGCCGGTGACCGAGCACAGCTTCTTGCTGTTGAGGTCCTCGGGCTTGGTGATGCTGGTGTCGTCGGCGCGGACCAGCAGGTCCTGGTGCGCGAGGAGGTACGGGCCGGCGAAGTCGACCTTCGCCTTGCGCTTGTCGTTGATCGAGTAGCTCGCCACGATGAACTTGACGTCGCCGTTGGAGATCAGGTTCTCGCGCTCGGCGCTGATGGCCTGCTTGAACTGGATCTGGTCGGGCGCGTAGCCCAGTTCCTTGGCGACGTAGGTGGCCACGTCGACGTCGAAGCCCTCGAACTTGCCGTCGGGGGTCTTCAGCCCCAGACCCGGCTGGTCGAACTTGATGCCGATGACGATCTTGTCCTTCTTGGCACCGCCCGAGGCACCCGCGTCGCTCGCGGTGTCGTCCTTCTTGTCGCTGCCGCAGGCGGTCGCGGTGAACGCCAGGGCGACGGCGATGGCGACGGCCGCGCCGGCCTTCAGAACCTTCATGGTGAACTTCCCTCGGATGAGACGTTGTTGTACGACGGGCGACGATGTTCCCCGTCGACCGGATCACTACCAGACGAAGTCGTCAGTGGTGCAGGATCTTCGACAGGAAGTCCTTGGCGCGGTCGCTGCGCGGATTGCTGAAGAACTGGTCCGGCGTGGCCTCTTCGACGATCTTTCCGTCCGCCATGAAGACCACCCGGTTGGCCGCAGAACGGGCGAAGCCCATCTCGTGCGTGACGACGACCATCGTCATGCCCTCACCGGCGAGCTGCTGCATGACCTCCAGCACCTCGTTGATCATCTCCGGGTCGAGCGCCGACGTCGGCTCGTCGAAGAGCATCACCTTCGGGCCCATCGCCAGCGCACGGGCGATCGCCACGCGCTGCTGCTGACCGCCGGACAGCTGCGCCGGGTACTTGTCGGCCTGCGTGCCGACGCCCACCCGGTCCAGCAGGGCCCGCGCCTTCTCCTCGGCCGCCGCCCGGTCCGTCTTGCGGACCTTCAGCTGGCCGAGCATGACGTTCTCCAGCACCGTCTTGTGCGCGAAGAGGTTGAACGACTGGAACACCATGCCGACGTCGGCGCGCAGCCGGGCCAGCTCCTTGCCCTCGGCGGGCAGCGGGCGGCCGTCGAGCGTGATGGTGCCCGAGTCGATGGTCTCCAGCCGGTTGATCGTCCGGCACAGCGTGGACTTGCCCGACCCGGAGGGGCCGATCACCACGACGACTTCGCCGCGGGCAATGCTCAGATCGATGTCCTGAAGCACGTGCAGCGCGCCGAAGTGCTTGTTGACGTTGCTCAGTACGACCAGGCCGTCCGCGGCCGGCGCCGCGTCCTGCGTGCCTTCGGTCACTGATACTCCGCTCATCGGCCTCTTGCTCCGTCCACCTCGGTTGGGGAGGAGAGTAATGAGGTGATCCGCACACCGTCATCACATCTGAGCGAGAATTGAGGATAACGATACGGCCTCGCCCCGCCACGCTGCGTGTACGGTCTCGACGTGCCCGTACCGGGTGCATAACGGTAGGCGCGCCGGACCGGAACCCCCTTGACGTGGGCCCCCCGCATCCGCGTGGATGCAGGTTGGCCATGTTTGCCCACATCGCGAGACGAGGAAAGGGGGACGCATGAGACTGCTGCTCGTCGAGGACGACGACCACGTCGCCGCGGCCCTGTCCGCGATCCTCGCCCGCCACGGCTTCAAGGTGACCCACGCGCGCAGCGGCGAAGAGGCCCTCCAGGCGCTGCTGCCCGCGGGCGCCCCGCCCAGCGTCTCGCCCTACGGGGTGATCCTGCTGGACCTCGGCCTGCCCGACCAGGACGGCTACGAGGTCTGCGGCAAGATCCGCAAGCGCACCAGCACCCCCGTGATCATGGTGACCGCGCGGGCCGACGTCCGCTCGCGCATCCACGGCCTCAACATGGGCGCCGACGACTACGTCACCAAGCCCTACGACACCGGTGAGCTGCTCGCCCGGATCCACGCCGTGGCCCGCCGCACCGGGGTCTCCGACGACGGCTCGGCGGCCCCCGGCGGCGCGCCCGCCATCGTCCGCTTCGGCCGCGTCAGCATCGAGCTGCCCACCCGGCGCGTCTGCGTGGACGGCGCCGACGTACCGCTCACCCGCAAGGAGTTCGACCTGCTCGCGCTCCTCGCGCAGCGCCCGGGCGTGGTCTTCCGCCGCGAGCAGATCATCAGCGAGGTGTGGCGCACCAGCTGGGAAGGCACCGGGCGGACGCTGGAAGTGCACGTCGCCTCGCTGCGCTCCAAGCTCGCGATGCCCGCGCTGATCGAAACCGTCCGCGGGGTGGGCTACCGGCTCGTCACCCCGGCCGCCCCGTAGCGGACCCGGCCGTGCGCACCCGGCTGCTGCCCCTGCTCGTCATCCTGATGGCGGGCACCCTGCTCGCCCTCGGCTTCCCCCTCGCGGTCAGCCTTGCCGCCGCGCAGCAGCAGCGGGTGGTCGTCGACCGGATCGACGACAGCGCCCGCTTCGCCGCCCTCGCCCAGTTCGTCATCGACTCCGAGGGCTCCGGGGACAAGGGCGCGGGCGACCGCCGCGAGACCCTCCAGCTGGAACTCGCCCGCTACCAGGGGCTGTACGGGATCCGGGCCGGCATCTTCTACCGCGACGACAACGCCATGGCCCGCGCCCCCGGCTGGTGGCAGCTCCCGGAGACCGGGGAGGGGCGGCGCGCCTTCGAGGAGGCGCTCGCGGGCCGGCGCAGCCACGACCCGGCCCAGGTCTGGCCCTGGCAGCGCGGCGGCAAACTGCTCGTGGCCTCCCCGGTGGTCCTCGACGGCGACGTCGTCGCCGTCGTCGTCACCGAATCGCCCACCGACCAGATGCGCGCGGGCACCGTGCGCGGCTGGCTGTTCATCATCGGGGGACTGGCCGCCGCGATGCTCGTCGCCTTCGGGGCGGCCCTGCGGCTGACCAGCTGGGTGCTGAGGCCCGTGCGGACCCTGGACGCGGCCGCCCACGGGATCGCCACCGGGCGGATGAACTCGCGCGTCGCGGCCGGCGGGGGCCCGCCGGAACTCAGGCGCCTGGCCCGGTCGTTCAACGAGATGGCCGACAACGTCGAAGAGGTACTGGAGCAGCAGCGGGCGTTCGTCGCGGACGCCTCCCACCAGCTGCGCAACCCGCTCGCCGCGCTGCTCCTGCGCATCGAACTGCTCGCCCTCGAACTCCCCGAGGGCAACGCGGAGATCGCCTCGGTGCGCACCGAGGGCAAGCGCCTGACCCAGGTCCTGGACGACCTCCTGGACCTGGCGCTGGCCGAACACGCCTCCGCCGAGATCAGCCTCACCGACATCGGGGAGCTGGCCGGCGAGCGCGTCGCCGCCTGGCGCCCGCTCGCCGAGGAGAAGGGCGTGCGGCTCACCGAGGACGGCCGCACCGCCGTCACCGGCTGGGCCGACCCCATCGCGCTGTCCAGCGCCCTCGACGCGGTCATCGACAACGCCCTCAAATTCACGCCCGCAGGCGAGGAAGTGCGGGTTTCGGTGACCGCCGAGGCACGCTCGGTCCACGTCAGCGTCGCCGACCGGGGGCCCGGCCTGACCGAGGAGGAGCTGGCCCGCGTCGGCGACCGCTTCTGGCGCAGCGGCCGCCACCAGAACGTCAAGGGCTCCGGGCTCGGCCTGTCGATCTCCCGGGCCCTGCTGGCCGCGGGCGGCGGGTCCCTCTCGTACGAGACGAACCCGCCGCACGGGCTGCGCGTCACCGTCACGGTGCCCCGGACCGGCCCGCACGCGGGCTGAGCGCACCGCCGTCGAGCGCGCCCCGGCCGGTGCGCCGCGTCACCAGGTGTACGACGCCCCCGCCGCCTCCGAGACCGCGTACAGCTCGCTCACCGTCCGCACCTCCAAGGCGGTCTTCCGCTCCTGCCCGGACCGCGCCAGCCCCGGTACGTACAGCGCCGTACCGCAGGTGCCGCCGAGGAAGGCGCGGGTACCGTCCGCGAGCACCCGGTACAGCTCGTAGTGGCGCGCCGCGCCCGGCGCCCGCCGCCACGACAGGCGCAGCGACACCTCCGCGCCCCCGCGGACCGCCGCGTCCACGCGCAGGGCGCCCGGGGCGGCGGGCCGCTCTGCGCCGTCGGCCACCGCGAGCGACCCCAGCCGCCAGCGCACCGGCGCCGTACCGCGCCGGGTCAGCCGGACCGCCAGGCCGTACGCCGTCCTCCCGGCCAGCGCGCCCAGCGGCACCCGGGCGGTCCGCCAGCCCCGTCCGCCGCCCGAGGCCCGCGCCGCCAGCCAGGTGTACGGGACGGACCCGCCCGGCGCCGACGGCTCGCGCACGGCCACCCCCCCCTCCACGTCCACCGCCCCCGCATCCGTGCGGTACACCAGCTCCAGCGTGCTCGCCGCCGTCAGCGGCAGCCGCGTCGCGTGCAGGGCGACGGCGGCCGGGGCGGTCAGCGCCCCCGCCACCAGCAGGCTGGAGCCGCCGCGCCAGGCGTCCGCGAAGTCCAGCGTGACGGCGGGCCGCGGACCGGCGCTCTCCACGACCCAGCGGCGCCCCGGCAGCCGGTCCTGGAGCCCGAGGTGGTTCCAGGGGGCCTGCGATACGGCCGTGCCGTTGTCGTACCAGCGCAGCCCGTGCCCGGTGTTGAAGGTGGTGGCGAAGGGCAGCGTGGAGACCGTGGACCGGTCGGCGACCACGGTGGCCGGAGCCCGCCAGGCGCTGTCCGCCGCGGGCCGGGACGGGTCCAGGGACTCGCCGGTCCAGAACCGGTCGTCGGCCGCGTGGAAGGCGCCGGGGGAGCGGTCGGTGAGGTGGTTGCGGGTCCACTCCGGCCGGTAGAAGCCGTAGCTGACCACGTGGTCGCGCCCGCGCGGCACGATCGCGTCCCATCCGGGGTCCGTGTTCCACCCCGCGGACTCGACGTCCACGCCCGCCCACAGCTCGTACCGGTCGCGCCCCAGCCGCTGCGCGAGGGCGCCCGAGGAGGCCAGCGAGCCCGCGGTCCAGCGGAAGTCGACGAACAGGGTGTCGGCGACCCTGCCCTCGCGGTCCTCGAAGAACTCCTGGTTCAGCGGGTCCAGCGCGCCCCGCCAGCCGACCCGGCCCGTGCTGTTCATCGCGTCGTACCAGGTGATCCGCAGCCCGTGCGGCTCCCCGGCGGCGCGGAGCGCCCGCAGGAAGCCCCGCATGGCGGTGGCGAGTTCGCTGTCGCCGCCGTCGGTCTCGGCGTTGACGAACCAGCCGTCGAAGCCGTACGCCGTCGCCACCTCCACCAGCTTGTGCGCGAGCGGGTAGCGGCCGTAGGCGTCCTGTTGGACCAGGTCGCGGGTCCAGCGCAGGTCGCCGCCGTAGGCCACCGGCGGCAGGAACACGTTGCCCAGTACCCGTACGCCGTTGCGGTGCGCGGCGTCGATGACGGGCGCGTTGGGGGCGAGCACGATGCCCTCGCCGGAGGAGCCGCCCCAGAAGACCAGCTCGTCGAGGTACGCCCAGTGGGTGAGGGCGTAGAAGTCGGCGCCGGCACCGCCCTGGGAGGGGTTCTGGGCCGTCGGCCCGAAGGAGACCAGGGAGGAGATCCGGGCCTGTCCGGCGCGGGCCGTCGTATTGGCCGCCACCGGCGTGAACCGCGCGGCCAGCGGCACGCTCGCCGTGTTGTGGGCGAGGTCGGGATCGCTCTCGGGCCGCCACTGCTTCAGCGAGCGCCACACGATCCCGGGGCCGGGCGTGCCCGCCGGGAGGGAGTCCGGGAACCAGTACGAGGCGTACGGAGCCCCGCCGGCCGGGTCGGCGAGCGGTGCCCGGGGGGCCGCCGCGGCGGCCCCGCTCACGGCGGGGCCGCCCAGCACGGCTCCGGCTCCGGCCCCGGCGCCCGCGAGCAGCAGCCCGCGCCGGGTGGGACGGGTCGGGCGCAGCGGACGGGCGTCGGCGCCGTGGTCGGTCTCGCGCATGAGGTCTCCTCAAGGGGCAGGCGGTGGACGGGAGCGGTGCGGAGCGGTGCGGTCAGCGGACGTCTGCGACGTGGACCAGCTCGGTGATCCCGCGCGCGGCCAGGTGGGCCGGGTCCCCGGCGCGGTCGGCCAGGACCACCGCGGGGCGGACCCCCTGGGCGGCCAGCACGGCCCAGGCCTCGAACACCGGCCCGCCGGGCGCGCAGACCGAGCGCCGGGGCGCGTCCCGCGCCCCGCCGACGTCGGCCACGAGCGCGGTGGAGCGCGGTGGCGGGCGGTGTTCGCGGCCCCGCCACTCCTTGGCGATCCGGGCGACGGTCTCGCCCGCGGGCTTGGGGGCGCGGTCGTTGGTGAGCAGGCCGAGGCCGTACTCCAGCTCGGGGAAGTCGGCCAGCTCGCGGCTCACGTCGTGCGAGCACCACCAGGTCACGCCCCAGAGGTCCGGGCAGTCCAGGGCGGCCGCCACGGTGGCCTCGGTGAAGGCGGCGGCGTGCTCGGGCGGTATCAGCGGGGCCGGGGCCCCCACCTCCTGGAGCCAGACCGGGCGGTGCGGATCGGTGGCCCAGGCCTTGGACGTCTCGATCATGTAGGCCGCGTGCTGCTCGGTGGCCGTACCGGCGCGGCCGTGGCGCTGGGCGGTGCCGTTGAACACCCAGGAGTGGACGGCGGTCGCCGCGCCGAGCCGGGCCGCCTGCCCCACCGTGAAGGGGTGCCCGTCCTGGTACCAGGCGGCGTCGTAGGCGGCGTGCAGGTGGAACCTGCCCGGCGCCCCGCGCTCGCAGGCCGCCAGCATCCGCTCCAGCCAGTGGTCCGCCTGCTCCCGCGTGATCCGGTCGGGGTCGGGGTGCGGGTCGTCGGAGAACTGGTCGATCTCGTTGCCCACCGTCATGCCGAGGAAGTGCGGCCGGTCGGCGAGGGCGGCGGCGAGGGTGCGCAGGTACTCCTCCTGCCCGGCGACGACCTGCGGGTCGGTGAAGAGGTTGCGGCGGTGCCAGGTTCGGGTCCAGGCGGGCAGGAAGTCGAAGCTCGACAGGTGGCCCTGGAGGCCGTCCACGGCCACGTCGAGCCCGCGCTCGCCCGCCGCGTCGGCCAGTTCCACGAGCTGTTCGACCGCACGCGGGCGGATCAGGGCGCGGTTCGGCTGGAAGAGCGGCCAGAGCGGGAAGACCCGGACGTGGTCCAGGCCGAGGCCGGCGAGGGAGTCGAGGTCCGCCTTCACCTCGTCGAGGTCGAAGTCCAGCCAGTGGTGGAACCACCCGCGCGTCGGAGCGTAGTTCGCGCCGAAGCGCGGGCTGCGCGGGATGCGAGGGCGGGCCGCCGGGGCGGGGTCCGCGGCGGCGGGGACATCGGGCACGGGGACATCGGGGACGGGGACGGCAGCGGAGTGCATGAGTGTCCTGGAGTCGGAGGAACCGGGGCGTCGCGGGGCTCGGGAATTCACCGGGCGCCCCACGCTGCCGCTCTTCCGCAGGGAAAGTCAACAGGGCCCATATCCGAGACCGACCCCGTTTCGACGGCTCGAAGTCCCTGACCTCTGCACATCGGGTACTTATGCGCTTCAGTCCCGTTGACAGGCGGGTGTGAGGGCGTGAAGCTGTGGCGACTAATGCGCTTTAGTGAGCGCGCTGGTCAATGGCCCCACAAGGAAGTGTGCGGAAAATGGACAGCGGCAGCGACAGCGGTATCACGGTCACCTCCGTCACCACCCCGGCGCTCTTCACCGGAGCCTGCGGCGATCCGCTCCAGGTGATCCGGGTCCGGATCCGCCGCACTCGGCCCGCCGGACCGCTCCACGTCCAGGTGCGCGGCCCGGGCGTCACCACCCCGCACCCGCGGATCCTGCGCGCGGACACCGACGCACCCGCGGGCACGGACGGAACCACCGTCGAGGTGGCCGTCCGTACGCCCGGCACCGCCCCCGGCGAGCGGCTGCCCGCCACCGTCACGGTCACCACCCCCGACGGCCGCCCCCTCGCCGCCCGCCCCTTCCCCCTGACGGTCGCCGAACCCGGCTGGACCGTGCGCCTGGTCCCGCACTTCCACTACGACCCCCTGTGGTGGAACACCCAGGCCGCCTACACCGCCCTGTGGGACGCCCCGGCCGCCCCCGGCGCCCCCGCGCGCGGCTGGGAGTACACCGGCGTCCCCGCCTTCACCCTCCTCCCGCTCCACCTCCAGCAGGCCCGCGACGACCCGGCGTACGCCTTCGTCCTCTCCGAGGTCGACTACCTCAAGCCCTGGTGGGACAGCCATCCCGAGGACCGCGCCGAACTGCTCGCCCTGATCGCCGCGGGCCGCGTGGAGATCGTCGGCGGCACCTACAACGAACCCAGCACCAACCTCACCTCCGCCGGATCCACCCTCCGCAGCGCCGTCCACGGCCTCGCCCTGCACCGCGGCACCCTCGGCGCCGATCCGCGGACCGCCTGGCAGCTCGACGTCTTCGGCCACGACCCGTCCTTCCCGGCCCTGATGGCGGGCGCGGGCCTGGACTCGGCGGTCCTCGCCCGCGGCCCCCATCACCAATGGGGCCCGATGACGGACACCTGGGGCGCCCCGCTGCGCCCGCCGACCGCGATGCAACTGCCCGCCGAGTACGAGTGGATCGCGCCCAGCGGCGAGGGGCTGCTGCTGCACTACCTGCCCGCTCACTACTCGGCGGGCTGGCCCTCCGACGCCGCCCCCGATGCGGAGAGCGCCGCCGGTCAACTGCTGGAGCTGTACGAGCTGCTGCGCCCGAGCGCGGCGACCCGCAACGTCCTCGTCCCGCTGGGCACCGACTTCTCCTGGCCGCACCGCTGGAGCCTGGACGTCCAGCACGCCTGGAACCGCCGCTACTGCTGGCCGCGCATGGAACACAGCGGCCCCCGCGCCCACTTCGACGCCGTGCGCGCCGAACTCGCCGCCCGCGGCCGGGAACCGCTGCCCGTCACCCGCGAGATGGGACCCGTCTACACCGGCAAGGACGTCAGCTACGCCGATGTGAAGCAGGCCCACCGGGCCGCGGAGAACCTCGTCGAGGAAGCCGAGGCCTTCGCCGCCCTGGCCTGCGCCGAAGGTCTCGCCGAGCACCCGCGCCAGAGGCTCGACAAAGCCTGGCGCCACCTCCTGCACGCCGCGCACCACGACGCCGTCACCGGCACCTTCTCCGACCAGGTCTACCTGGACCTGCTCCCCACCTGGCGCGAGGCCCAGGACCTCGCCGAGGGCGTACGGGCGGACGCGCTGCGGGTCCTGACCGCCGCGGCCGACACCCGCGCACCGGACCTCGGCGCCTCCCGGACCGAGGACTCCGTCCCGCCGCCCGCAACCCTCGCGGTCACCGTGCACAACCCGCTGTCCTGGACCCGGACCGACCTCGTCCGCACCACGGTCGACCTAGCGGCGCTGGGCTCCGGCGGCGCCGCCGCCGACCCGCACCGGATCGCCGTGTGCGACGCCGGCGGCCGCCGCGCCCCCGTGCACCTGGAAGCCGTCGCCGGCGGCACGGCGGAGATCGCCTTCCTCGCCGCGGACGTGCCGGCGCTCGGCCACCGCACCTGGTGGCTCACCGCCGACGGCCCGGCCCGGTCCGGCGGCTGGGCGCCCGCCCCGGGCCTCACGATCGAGAACGGGACCTTCCGCGCCGAGGCGGACCCCGCGCGCGGCGGCGGCCTGGCCTCGCTGGTCGACCGGCGCACCGGCCGCGACCTGCTCACCCGGGGCCAGGTCGACGAACTCGTCGTGCAGGACGAGTACGACCAGCACCCCTTCTTCGGCGAGGGCCCCTGGCACCTGCTGCCCCGGGGCCCCGGCACCGGCTCGGCCGCCGCGCCCGCCGACACCTGCCGCGCCGAACGCGGCCCGCTCGGCGCGCGGATCGTGTCCACCGGCCGGACCGGACCCGTCCGCTGGACCCGCCTCACCACCCTCTGGGACGGCCTGGACCGGGTCGAACTCACCACTCGCGTGGACGCCTTCGACGGCAGCGACCAGCTGCTGCGGCTGCGCGTCCCCGCCGACGTGCCCGGCGCGCTCCCGGTGGCCGAGACCGCCGCCTCGGCCGTGGGACGCGGATTCGCCTTCCCCGAGGTGGACGCCGGAGCCGACCACACCCGGGCGCCCTGGACCCTGGACAGCCCCTGCCTCAACTGGTTCGCCCTGTCTTCCACCCTCCGCGCGGCGCTGACCGGGCCCGGCGGGGACCCGGCCGGGCAGCGGGCGCTGGGCGCGGCCGAGATCGTCATGCCGGACGCGGGCGCCCCCGAGGGGCTGCGCCCACTGGTCACCGCCCTCGGGCGGTTCGGCGTCACGGCCGCCCCGACCCGGGCCCGGGGGCCGCGGTGGGGGGACCTGGCCGTGGACAGCAGCCTCCCCGACGTCCGGATCGCGCTCGGCGGGCCCGCAGAGAACGCCTTCACCGCCCGGGTGCTGGGCGCCTGCGACCGTAGCTACGCCGAGGCCGTCCGCGACCACCCGGTCGTGTGGATCCCGGCCCGGGCGGCCCTGCGCGAGGTGTGGCGGCCCGGCTGCGACCTGACCGGCGTACGGGACCTGCCCGTCCTGGTCGTCACCGGCGGCCCGGCCGCCCTCGCGCGGGCCCTCGCCGAAGCCGGGCGGATCGAGGCCCACCACCCCCGGCCGGCCGAAGGCGCAGCCGAACACGCCGCCTTCGAGGACCGCACGGTCGCCCTGCTCGGCCGCGGCACCCCCGGCTTCGCCGTCGACACGGCGGGCCGCCTGCACGCCTCCCTCATGCGGTCCTGCACCGGCCGCCCCAGCGGCGCCTGGATGGACCCGCCCCGGCGCACCGCCCCCGACGGCAGCTCCTTCCAGCTCCAGCACTGGACCCACGTCTTCGAACACGCCCTGGTCGCCGCCGACGGCGACTGGCGCGCGGCCGATCTGGTGCGCAGAGGGCGCGCCTTCAACAAACCGCTCACCGCCGTCACCGCCGCGCCCGGCGCGGGCCCGCAGCCGTCCGCCCGCTCCCTGCTCGGCGTGGAGCCCGCCGACCGGGTCCTCGTCGAATCCGTGGCCCGGGCCGCCGCGGGGGACGCCCTCGCCGTCCGGCTCCGCGAAACCCACGGCCGCCCCGCCCCCGCCCGCCTCCTGCGCCCCACCGGACCCACCGGCCCGGACCCGCTCCAAGCCGACCTCCTCGACCGCCCCCTCGGCCCCTTCCGCGGCGAGGTCCACGGCGCCGCGACCACCACCGTCCTGCTCCCCACCCCCTTCCCGCTGCCGGAGCGGCGCGGCGAACAGGAGCCCCACCAGCCCGTGTTCAGCCGCTACTGGCTCCACAACACCGGCACCGCCCCGCTCGGCGACGCCCCCTACACGGTCACCGTCGAGGGCGCCGCGCGCGAAGCCCGGGTCACGCTCGCCGCCCACGGCGCGGGCGGCCCCGTCCGCCTGGAGGTCCACCCGCCCGAGGGCTGGTGGACCGCCTGGACGGTCCACGAGGCCGAGCTGCCCGACGGCGGCCACGTGCGGCGGACGCTGGCGGTCGCCCCCGATCCGGCGGCCGCGCCCGGCGACCACCTGGTGCGGGTCCTCGCCTTCACCCCGGCGGGCCGCTTCGAGGACGTCCTCACCGTGACCGTGCCCGGCGGCGAGACCCCGGCCGGGCTGTGGGTGGCGGCCCCCGACGCCGAGGTGCGCGTCACCGCGGGCGCGCGGGCCGTCGTACGGGCGGTCGTCGGCAGCACCGGCACGCGCTCCCCGCTGACCGGCCGGGCGTACGTCGTCTCCCCGCACGGCACCCGCGCGCTGATCGGCCCCGCCACCCTGCCCCTGCGCGTGCCCGACGGAGCGCCGGCCGAGCTGGAGTTCGAGGTCCACCCGCCGCCCGCGACCCCGCCGGGGAGCTACTGGGCCGTGGTCAAGGCGGTGTGCCAGGGCAGGATCGCGTACGGTCCGGCCATTGCCATCCGTGTGGCCGGCGCCCCTCCCGCGCCCGCCGCACCGCACGTACCCGAAGGATGATGAGGCAGGCCATGGCCCGCAGACCCACCATCAAGGACATCGCCCGCCAGGCCGGGGTGTCCGAAAGCGCCGTGTCCTTCGCGCTCAACGACCGCCCGGGCGTCTCCCAGGACACCCGCGCCCGGATCCGGCGCGTCGCCGAGGAACTGGGCTGGCAGGCCAGCATCGCGGCCCGCGCCCTGTCCGGCGAACGCTCCGGCGCCGTCGGCCTGGTCCTGCCCCGGCCCGCGCACACCCTCGGCGTCGAGTCGTTCTTCCTCCAGCTGGTCTCCGGAATACAGGAGGTCCTGGCCGCCCAGCGCACGGCCCTGCTCTTCCAGGTGGTCGACGACCTCGACGCCGAATGCGCCCTCTACCGCCGCTGGTGGGCCGAACGCCGGGTCGACGGCGTGCTCGTCGTCGACCCGCGCACGGACGACCCCCGCCCGGCGCTCCTCGACGGGCTGGGCCTGCCCGCCGTCACCGTCGGCGCGCCCGGCGGCCCCGGACCGGCCGTGCTCTCCTCGGTCTGGGCCGACGACGCCGGGGCGATGGCCCGCGTCCTGGACCACCTGCACGCCCTCGGCCACCGCCGGATCACTCACATCGCGGGCCTGCCCGGGCTCGCCCACACCGAGCGCCGGATCGCCTCGCTGCGCGCCGAGGCGGACCGGCGCGGGCTCACCCCGGCCGAGGTGTCCTCGATCACCACCGACTACTCCGACGCCCAGGGCGCCGAGGCCACGCGGCGGGTGCTGCGCGGGCCGCTGCCGCCGACCGCCCTGGTCTACGACAACGACGTGATGGCGGTCGCCGGACTCGCCGTCGCCGCCGAGGCGGGCATCGCCGTGCCCGGCAGCCTGTCGGTGGTCGCCTGGGACGACTCGGCGCTGTGCAGGGTCACCCACCCCCGGCTGACCGCGCTGGTCCGCGACACCGCCGCCTTCGGCCGGCTCGCCGCCGAGGAGCTCCTCGCGGTCCTCGCGGGCGGCGCGCCGCGGGCCCGGCAGGGGGAGCAGCCGAGGCTGGAGCCCCGTGAGAGTACGGCCCCGCCCACGGCGGCATACTGACGTACGAACCCCAGGAGCCTCCCGTGACCACTCCCGCCTCAGCCCTCCCGGCCCCGCCCCCCACGGCCGCCCGGGCCGCCGGGCCCACCGTCGCCCTCGACATCGGCGGTACGAAGATCGCCGGGGCGCTGGTGCACCCCGACGGCACGATGACCGCCACCACCCGGCGGCCCACCCCGCGCGGGACCGACGGGGAAGCCGTGATGGCGGCGGTCGCCGAGGTCGTCGCCGACCTCGCCGCCTCCCCGCAGTGGTCCTCGGCGGTGCGGTGCGGGATCGGCAGCGCGGGCCCCGTGGACACCTCGCGCGGCACGGTCAGCCCGGTGAACATCGGCGCCTGGCGGGAGTTCCCGGTCCTGGACCGGGTGGTCGCCGAGCTGGCCCGCCACGGAGCGGACCTGCCGACCGTCCTCGCGGGCGACGGCGTGGCCATGACCGCGGGCGAACACTGGCTGGGCGCGGCCCGCGGGCACGCCAACGCCCTGTGCATGGTCGTCTCCACCGGCGTCGGCGGCGGCCTGATCCTGAACAACCAGCTCCACCCCGGCCCCACCGGCAACGCCGGACACATCGGCCACATCAGCGTCGCCTTCGACGGCGACCCGTGCGTCTGCGGCGGACGCGGCTGCGTGGAATCCCTCGCCTCCGGCACCGCCATCGCCCGCCGCGCCCTGGACCAGGGCTGGACCCCCGGGCCCGGCGCGGACCGCAGCGCCGCGGGCGTCGCGGCGGCAGCCGACGCGGGCGATCCCGTCGCCCTGGCCGCCTACGACCGGGCGGGCCGCGCCCTGGCCGCCGCCATCGCGGCCACCGCCACCCTGGTCGAGACGGACATCGTGGTCATCGGCGGCGGCGTCGCGGCCGCCGGGGACACCCTCTTCGGCCCGGTCCGGGCCCACTTGGCCTCGTACGCCACCCTGTCCTTCGTCCAAGGGCTGAAGGTCGTCCCGGCCGCCCTCGGCACGCACGCGGGCCTCATCGGCGCGGCCGCCTCGGCGGCCATGCTGCTTCCCGCCGGGAGCTGACCGGCAGCGTCAGGGCTTGACCGACCGGTAGTACCGGCGGGCGCCCTCGTGCAGGTCCAGCGGCTCCGTGTAGATCGCCGTCCGCAGGTCCACGAGCTGCGCCGCGTGCACCTCGTGGCCGATCCGGTCCCGGCTGTCGATCACGGTCCGGGTGAACCGCTCGGTCAGCTCCGCGCCGGTGCGGTCCGTGGTGACCAGCAGGTTCGGCACCGCCAGGGTCGCCACCGCCGAGGTGTTGCGGGCCCGCGCGTAGGCGTCCTGCGGCATCACCGCGGCGCGGTAGTAGTGCGTCGGACTGCCTGCGTTCTGCAGCTCGGGCACCAGGTCGCCGAGCGGCACCAGCCGGATCTCGAAGCGCTCCGAGAGCCCCCGCACCGCGCTGGTCGGCAGCCCGCCCGACCAGAAGAACGCGTCGATCCGCCCCGCCTCCAGCTCCGCGGGCATCGTGTCGATGCCGATCGGCACGGCCGTGACGTCTCGCTCCGGATCCAGCTTCGCCGCCGCCAGCATCCGGTCGGAGATCAGCCGCACCCCGGACCCCGGCTGGCCGACCGCGACCCGCCTGCCCCGCAGGTCCTTGGTCGACTGGATCTTCGACACCGCCGGGACCACCAGCTGCACGTAGTCGTCGTAGAGCCGCGCGACCCCGCGCAGGCGGTCCGCCCCCGGCTTCCCGTCCCGCTGGTACTTGGCCACCGCGTCCGCGGTGGCCACCGTGAAGTCCGCCTGGCCGTTGGCCACCCGCTCCAGGTTCTGCTGCGAGCCCTCGCTGGTCACCAGCCGTACGTCGACCCCCGGCACGTCGGTCGCGAGCTCCTGCTGGAGCAGCTCCCCGTAGCGCTGGTACACCCCGCTGCGCACGCCCGTACTGAAGACCAGCGTCCCGCGCAGCTCCTGCTGCCCGAACGGCCACAGCCACCAGAGCAGCAGGCCGGTCCCGGCCAGCACGGCCACCAGGCCCCGCAGCGCGCGGCGCCTGCCGACCGGGTCCAGTGCGAGGGGCATGGCGGCGATCCTGCCAGCCGACCGGCGTCCTGTCACGGTGCGCCGAGCGCCTACCCTTGTCACATGAGCAGCGCGGAGCCGGGTGGAGCAGTGGACGTCATGGAAGCCAAGGGCACGTACGAGGTGCGCACGTACGGGTGCCAGATGAACGTGCACGACTCCGAGCGGCTCTCGGGCCTGCTGGAGGACGCCGGGTACGTCCGCGCGCCCGAGGGCTCCGACGGCGACGCCGACGTCGTGGTCTTCAACACCTGCGCCGTCCGCGAGAACGCCGACAACAAGCTGTACGGCAACCTCGGCCGCCTCGCGCCCATGAAGACCAAGCGCCCCGGCATGCAGATCGCCGTCGGCGGCTGCCTCGCCCAGAAGGACCGCGACACCATCGTCCAGCGGGCCCCCTGGGTCGACGTGGTGTTCGGCACGCACAACATCGGCAAGCTGCCGGTGCTCCTGGAGCGCGCCCGCATCCAGGAGGAGGCGCAGATCGAGATCGCCGAATCGCTGGAGGCGTTCCCCTCCACGCTGCCGACCCGCCGCGAGTCCGCCTACGCGGCCTGGGTCTCGATCTCCGTCGGCTGCAACAACACCTGCACCTTCTGCATCGTCCCGGCGCTGCGCGGCAAGGAGGAGGACCGCCGCCCCGGCGACATCCTCGCCGAGATCGAGGCCCTCGTCGCCGAGGGCGTATCCGAGATCACCCTCCTCGGCCAGAACGTCAACGCCTACGGCTCCGGCATGGGCGACCGCGAGGCCTTCTCGAAGCTGCTGCGCGCCTGCGGGAAGATCGAGGGCCTGGAGCGGGTCCGCTTCACCTCGCCGCACCCGCGCGACTTCACGGACGACGTGATCGCGGCGATGGTCGAGACCCCGAACGTGATGCCGCAGCTGCACATGCCGATGCAGTCCGGTTCGGACACCATCCTGAAGGCGATGCGCCGCTCCTACCGGCAGGACCGGTTCCTCGGCATCATCGAGAAGGTCCGCGCCGCCATTCCGCACGCGGCCATCTCCACCGACATCATCGTGGGCTTCCCCGGCGAGACCGAGGAGGACTTCCAGCAGACGATGCACGCCGTGCGCGAGGCCCGCTTCGCGAACGCCTTCACCTTCCAGTACTCCAAGCGGCCCGGGACCCCGGCGGCCGACATGGAGGGGCAGATCCCCAAGGAGGTCGTCCAGGAGCGCTACATGCGCCTGGTCGCCCTCCAGGAGGAGATCTCCTGGGAGGAGAACAAGAAGCAGGTCGGCCGGACCCTGGAGGTCATGGTCGCGGAGGGCGAGGGCCGCAAGGACGGGGCCACGCACCGGCTGTCCGGGCGCGCGCCCGACAACCGCCTGGTCCACTTCACGAAGCCCGACGAAGAGGTCCGCCCCGGTGACGTGGTGACGGTGGACATCACCTACGCCGCCCCGCACCACCTCCTGGCCGAGGGCCCGACGGGCGCGGTGCGGCGCACCCGCGCGGGCGACGCCTGGCAGAAGCGGAACGCCGCCCCCGCCCAGCCTGCGGGCGTCATGCTCGGCATCCCCACCCTGGGCGTCCCGACCCCCCTCCCTGCCACCCCCTCGCCCTGCGCGACCCCCACCCCCTGACGGCCCCACCCCCGGCCCCGGCGATGCGGTGGCCCCACGCCGGGGACCGCCTCAAACGCCGGCGAGGCTGAATCGTGCCCGCGCCGCGGGTCGCCTCCGGCGGCGCCTCAAACGCCGGCGGGGCTGATGTGTGCCTTCCCGCCGTACGTCGAGTGCGGCCACTCGCTGGGCGAATCCAGCCCGCCGGGGCCAGCTCCAGCCCCGCCGGCGTTTGAGGCGCCGCCGGAGGCACCCGGAGCGAAAGCCGGGCACGCGCTCTGGCTGCCCACGGTTCACGGTTGAGTCCGGCGGCCGGGCTTTGCTCTGCCCGCCCGCCGGGGCCAAATCCAGCCCCGCCGGCGTTTGAGGCGCCGCCGGAGGCAGCCGCAGGCGGAAGCCGGGCATCGTGCTGCCCACCCCGGGGCCTCCCGGGCGAGGCCGTGCCCGGGGGTCGGCGTACCCACTCCAGCCTCGCCGGCGTTTGAGGCGCCGCCGGAGGCAGCCCGGGCGGAAGCCGGGCATCGCGCCTGCCGCCCACCGGCACCGCAACGGGCACGGGCTCGGCCCGACCCCGCGTCGCGGGCGGCGCCGGATGCGGACCCCGGCCAGGGGACCGGCGGAGCCGGAAGGGACCGCCACCCCCCGCCGCACGGCCGCTACGCTTCGATCATGCTCGTAGCCGCAGCCGTCTGCCCCGCCCCGCCCCTCCTCGTGCCCGCGGTGGCCGCCGGAGCCGCCGGTGAACTCGCCGACGCCCGCACAGCCTGCTCCGACGCCCTCGCGGTGCTCGCCGCCTCCCGCCCCGACCGGCTGGTCGTGGTCGGCCACGCCGACCCGGGCGCGGGGGGCCCGTACCCGCAGGGAACCCCCGGCGGCTTCCACGGCTTCGGCGTCGAGAGCGACGTACGCCTGGGTGAGGGCGAGGCCGACGCCCCGCAGGACACGCGCCCGCTCCCCGCCCCCCTGGCCGTCGCCGCCTGGCTGCTGCACCACACCGCCTGGTCCGGCGCCCCCGTCGAGGGCCTCGGCGTGGAGGAGCACCTGGACACCGCCCACTGCCTGGCGGCGGGCCGCGAGCTGGCCGCCCGCGCCGACCGGGTCGCCCTGCTGGTCGTGGGCGACGGCAGCGCCTGCCGGACCCTCAAGGCCCCCGGCTACCTGGACGACCGGGCTGCCGCCTTCGACGAGGCCGCCGCCCGCGCCCTCGGCAGCGCAGACGTGGCCGCCCTGACCGCCCTCGACGCGGGCCTGGCGGCCGAGCTCAAGGCCGCGGGCCGGGCCCCCTGGCAGGTGCTGGCCGGCGCCGCCGAGGACGCGGGCCTGGAAGGCCGCCTGCTGTACGAGGACGCTCCGTACGGCGTCGGCTACTTCGTCGCCGCCTGGTCCTAGCCCTCAGAGCCGAACGGGTGAGCGGCACCCCGACCTGACATACAAAAGGGGCGCGGGGAAGTCCCCGCGCCCCTTTCCCGGATCACGTCAGGCAGACGCCGGCGGTGTCGGCCCGCCGGGGCTGTCCTTGTGCGCGACCTTGCCCAGGGCGTCCTTCGCCTTGCCCGTGCCGGAGGAGATCTGGCCGCTGTACTTGCCCTTGGTCTTGGAGTCCACGACCTTGGCGACCTTGTCCAGACCCTCGCCGATCCTGCCCTCGTGCTGCTGCGCGAGGTCACCCAGCTTGTCCTTGGCCGGCGTGAGCTTGGCCTTCAAATTGTCCAGCAGGCCCATGGGACACCTTCCAGTCGCAGTGACTCCTACGTGCGGGCGCCCTCACCGGCCTCGCTGTCCGCGGCTTCCTCCGCACACTGCTGCTTGGGGATCTCCACGCCCTCCGGCGCGGGGGTCTCCGTCGCGGCCGCGGGGGCCTCGTCGCTCACCGCGGCCTCTACCGCTGCGGCCGACTCGGCACCCTCCGCCGGAGCGTCGGCCGTAGCCTCCGCGGTCTTCCGGCGAAACCGATCAAAAACGCCCATGTCTACTCCCATAACGTTACTCGTGCGGGTGAAGTTCCGCCTCGGCCGGACCGGCCGCAGCCGGGCGCACGCCGGGCGGAACCTCGCCAGGGCAACGACCCCGTTCGCGGCCCGTCACGTAGCTCGATCGGGTACACGCCCGGGGGTTTGCGAGACTGGGACGGTGAGAAGCCCAGCCCCCGCACCGCGGGTCATCGCCGTCGTCGGCCCCACGGCAGCCGGAAAGTCCGATCTGGGCGTCGCCCTGGCCCGCCGTTTCGACGGCGAAGTCGTCAACGCCGACTCCATGCAGCTCTACCGTGGGATGGACATCGGGACCGCCAAACTGACGCCCGCCGAGCGCGGTGGCGTCGTCCACCGCCTCCTCGACGTCTGGGACGTGACGGAGACCGCCAGCGTCGCCGAGTACCAGCGCCTCGCGCGGATCGAGATCGACCGGCTGCTCGCCGAAGGGCGCACGCCCGTCCTCGTCGGCGGCTCCGGGCTGTACGTCCGCGGCGCCCTGGACGCCATGGAGTTCCCCGGGACCGACCCCGAGGTCCGCGCGCGGCTGGAGGAAGAGGTCACCCTGCGCGGCCCCGGCGCCCTGCACGCCCGCCTCGCCGCCGCCGACCCGGCCGCCGCCCTCGCGATCCTGCCGAGCAACGGCCGCAGGATCGTCCGGGCCCTGGAGGTCATCGAGATCACCGGACGCCCGTACACGGCGAACCTGCCCGGCCACGAGTCTGTCTACGACACCGTGCAGATCGGCGTGGACGTGGCCCGGCCCGAGCTGGACGAGCGGATCGCCCTGCGCGTGGACCGGATGTGGGAGGACGGGCTCGTCGAGGAAGTGCGGGCCCTGGAGGCCCGGGGGCTGCGCGAAGGGGTCACCGCCTCCCGGGCGCTCGGCTACCAGCAGGTGCTGGACGCGCTGGCGGGACGCTGCACCGAAGCGGAGGCCAAGGCCGAAACCGTCCGCGCCACCAAGCGGTTCGCCCGCAGGCAGGACTCCTGGTTCCGCCGGGACCCGCGGGTGCACTGGCTCAGCGGCGCGGCGTCCGACCGCGGGGAACTCCCCGGACTCGCGCAGTCGTTGGTCGAACGAGCGGTCACAGCCTGATCACGTGATGGCATCGGGACGCTCCGGGCGCCTGTTCGGGGGCCGGGGGCGTGCCATCATCAAACTCCGGCCGGTGTGGACACCGGCGGTGATCAACAGCGTACGAAGTCCGAGTGGGGAGGGCGCGTGGCGATGGAGGCCGGCCCTCGAGACACCGGGCGGGACAGCGACCGGCAGGAAACGGATCCGCTGCTTCAGGGCGGACTCGGCCTGCCCGCCGAACCGGTGCGGTTGACTCCCGACGGCCCGGACGGGCCCGACGTGCTCGCGGGCCTGGACGGTCTGGCGGGCATCGACGGCCGCCCGGGCGGCCTGGACGACCTGCCCGGCCTGTCCGGCCTCGACAGCGCGGACGCCGCGGCCGCCCAGGCCCCCGAGTTCGAGGTCGAACTGCGCCCGCAGCGGCGCCTGCGGATCTGGCAGATCGCGCCCATCGTGATCCTGGCCGCCGCCGGATCCCTGATGTTCGCCTTCCCGCTCGCCTTCGAGTTCGGGGACGGCGGAGCCGTCGTCGCCATGCTGGGACTGCTGATCAGCTCCTGCGCCGGAGGCTGGGGCATGATGGCCGCCCGCCGCGTCGGCTACACCTGGCCGGGGCTCCCGGCCCGCGGCTCCGGCCGCCGCCCGGACTGGCGCATCGCCGCCCTCTACGCGCTGGTCGTCCTGACCGTCGTCGCCCTGGCCGTCCTGCGCGTGGCCCGGCTCCGCTGACCCCTCGCGCGGCGAGGGTTTGTACGATGTGGACGTGACCACCACCTCCGCGCCGCTGGCGTTCCTCAAGGGCCACGGAACCGAGAACGACTTCGTGATCGTCCCGGACCCGGACAACGCCATCGAGCTGCCCGCCGCCGCCGTCGCCCGGCTCTGCGACCGCCGGGCCGGGATCGGTGGTGACGGAGTGCTGCACGTGGTGCGCTCCGCCGCGCACCCCGAGGCCCGGTCGATGGCCGACGAGGCCGAGTGGTTCATGGACTACCGCAACGGGGACGGTTCCGTCGCCGAGATGTGCGGCAACGGCGTCCGCGTCTTCGCCCGCTACCTCCAGCACGCCGGGTACGCCGAGGCCGGCGACCTGTCCGTCGCCACCCGCGGCGGGGTCAAGCGCGTCCACCTCCACAAGGACGGCGCCGTCACCGTCGCCATGGGGCGCGCGGCCCTCCCCGAGGGCGAGGTCACCGTGGCGGTCGGTGCGAAGAACTGGCCCGCCCGCAACGTGAACATGGGGAACCCGCACGCCGTCGCCTTCGTTGAATCCCTCGACGACGCCGGGAACCTGCTCACCGCCCCCGCCTTCACCCCGGCGTCCGCCTACCCGACGGGGGTCAATGTCGAGTTCGTCGTCGACCGCGGCCCCCGGCACGTCGCCATGCGCGTCCACGAGCGCGGCTCCGGCGAGACCCGCTCCTGCGGTACCGGCGCCTGCGCGGTCGCCGTGGCCACCGCCCGCCGCGACGGGGCCGACCCCGCCGTCACCGGCGAGCCGGTCACGTACACCGTCGACCTGCCCGGCGGCACCCTGCTCATCACCGAACACCCCGACGGTTCGGTGGACATGACCGGACCGGCCGTCATCGTGGCCGCGGGCGAGTTCGATCCGGCCTGGCTCACCGAAACGGCTTTCGGCTAGAGCTTCCCTCTAATGGGTGATCCGTTTCACGCTGTGCGGGAGCTGGACTGCGCCACGTGGTGGGGTCGGTAGCATCAGGCACCGGCCCTGAGGGCTCACCGCATGCCCACCACCGCCGGTCGAAGCCGCCGGAGGTGCCCCATGAGTGCAGAGGCCACGAACCCCGACGCACGCCCCGAGTTCCGCAGACGTGACCGGACCCGGCTCGATCTGCTCCGGCTGGGACGTGCGGCCCTGCTCGGGCCGACGTCCCGGGACCGGCTCCCCGATGCCATCGGCCACGTCGCCGAAGCCCACCGCGCCCACTATCCGGACGCGGACCTGTCCGTACTGCGCCGCGCCTACATGCTCGCCGAGAGCTCGCACCGCGGCCAGATGCGCAAGAGCGGCGAGCCCTACATCACCCACCCCCTCGCCGTCACTCTGATCCTGGCCGAACTCGGCGCCGAGACCACCACGTTGACGGCCTCCCTCCTCCACGACACCGTCGAGGACACCGACGTGACCCTCGATCAGGTCCGCGCGGAGTTCGGCGAGGAGGTCTGCTTCATCGTCGACGGCGTCACCAAGGTCGAGCGGATCGACTACGGCGCCGCCGCCGAACCCGAGACCTTCCGCAAGATGCTCGTCGCCACCGGCAACGACGTCCGCGTGATGTCCATCAAGCTCGCCGACCGGCTGCACAACATGCGCACCCTCGGCGTGATGCGCCCGGAGAAACAGGTCCGCATCGCCAAGGTCACCCGGGACGTCCTCATCCCGCTCGCCGAACGGCTCGGCGTCCAGGCCCTCAAGACCGAGCTGGAAGACCTCGTCTTCGCGATCCTGCATCCCGAGGAGTACGAGCGCACGCGCGCCCTCATCGCCGCCCACGCGGGCGAGCGCGACCCGCTCCCCGGCATCGCCGACTCCGTCCGCGCGGTCCTGCGCGAATCCGGCATCCAGGCCGAAGTACGGATCCGCCCCCGCCACTTCGTCTCCGTCCACCGCATCTCCCTCACCCGCGGCGAACCGCGCGGCTCCGACTTCGGCCGCCTCCTCGTGCTCGTCGCCGAGAACGCCGACTGCTACGGGGTGCTGGGGGAGCTGCACACCTGCTTCACCCCGGTCGTCTCCGAGTTCAAGGACTTCATCGCGGTACCCAAGTTCAACCTCTACCAATCCCTGCACACCGCCATCGCCACGCCCGAGGGCAGCGTCGCCGAGGTCATCGTCCGCACCCACCGCATGCACCGGGTCGCCGAGGCCGGAGTCGTCGCCCTCGGCAACCCCTACACCTTCGGGGAGGGCGGAGCCGTCGGCTCCCCGGCCGGCGCCGGCGACGGCGAGGGCGACGAGGAGCGGATCGACCCCACCCGGCCCGGCTGGCTCTCCCGGTTGCTCGACTGGCAGCAGGCGGTGCCGGACCCCGACACGTTCTGGAGCTCGCTGCGCGCCGAGCTGGCCCAGGACCGCGAGATCACCGTCTTCCGGGCCGACGGCGGGGGCGCCGACGGCACGATCAGCCTGCCCGCCGGGGCCACCTGTATCGACGCGGCCTACGCCCAGTACGGCGAGGCCGCGCACGGCTGTATCGGCGCCCGGGTCAACGGGCGCCTCACCTCGCTGGCCACCCGGCTGGCCGACGCCGACACCGTGCAGCTGCTGCTCGCGCACGACGCCTCCTCCGGGCCCGCCGCCGACTGGCTCGACCACGCGCGCACCCCGGCCGCCCGGATCGCCATCAGCACCTGGCTCCAGTCCCATCCCGCCGCGGTCAAGCCGCCCACCGCGCCGCCCCGGGCGCCGCTGCCGATGGTGAGCCTGCGGCCCGGCGGGCGCAACGCCGTCGCGGACCTGCCGGACGCGCCCGTCCGGCTCGCGGGCTGCTGCACGCCGGTGCCGCCCGACGCGGTCGCCGGGTTCGTCGTACGGGGCGGGGCGGTCACGGTGCACCGGATCGCCTGCCCGGCCGTCCAGCAGATGCGCTCCGTGGGCCGGACCCCGGTCGCCGTGCACTGGCGGGCCACCACCGACTGCCGGGTGACCCTGGTCGCCGAATCGTTCGGCCGGCCCCACCTGCTGGCCGATCTCACCGAAGCCATCGCCCACGAGGGCGTCGAGGTCATCTCGGCCACCGTCGAACCGCCCGTCGAGCAGCGCGTCCGGCACACCTACACCCTTCACCTGCGCGACGCGACCGGGCTGCCGGGGCTGATGCGGGCCATGCGGGACGTGCCGGGGGTCTACGACGTGAGCCGCGTGTAGCGCGCGCCGGGGGAGATGCGCGGCGGCTGACGGGGCGCGGGGGCGCGTACGCGAGGGGGCGGGCGGGGGCGCGTACCGACGGGGCGGGGGCGCGTACCGAGGGGCCCGGTACGGAGGCGGAGTCACCCCTTCGGGTGGGGCCGTCCGGGTCCCCGACGCGTCGCGCGGGGACGTGCGGCGGGCGCTGGTATGCGGTGGGGATGCGCCTCACCTCCTCCCGCCCGCGCGCCGCCCTGCTCGCCGCGGCCTCCCTCACCCTCGTCGCCGCCGTGCTGCCCCCGCCGACCGCGCTGGGCATCGGCGACCGGCTCTTCCCGGAGCTGGGCAACCCCGGCTACGACGTCCGCTCGTACGACCTGTCCTTCACGTACAAGGACAACCGCACCCCGCTCGACGCGGTCACCGTCATCAATGCCCGCACGCTGACGTCGCTGGAGCGGATCAACCTCGACTTCACCCGCGGCACGGTCCTGTCCGCCGAGGTCAACGGCCGGCCCGCGCCCTTCGCGAGCACCGGGGAGGACCTCGTCCTGACCCCCGAGCACACCCTCGCCGCCGATGCGCCGCTGCACATCACCATCCACCACACCAGCGACCCGCGCGGGGGCGGGGACGGCGGCTGGGTCACCACCGCGGACGGCCTGGCGATGGCCAACCAGGCGGACGCGGCCCACCGGGTCTTCCCCTGCAACGACCACCCCGCCGACAAGGCCTTCTTCACCTTCCACATCACCGCCCCGAACGGGACCACCGCGGTCGCCAACGGCCTGCCGGTCCTCTCGGCGGGCCGCTCCGCCGGTGCGACCACCTGGACCTACCGCACCGTGCACCCCATGGCGACCGAGCTGGCCCAGGTCTCGCTCGGGGCCTCTTCGGTGGTCCACCGCGAGGGACCGCACGGGATGGAACTGCGCGACGTCGTCCCCACCGCGGACCGGGCACGGCTGGAGCCCTGGCTGAAGAAGACCCCCGACCAGATCGCGTGGATGGAGAAGCGGGTCGGCCGCTACCCCTTCGAGACGTACGGGGTGCTGATCGCCCACGCCAGCACCGGCTTCGAGCTGGAGACCCAGACCCTCTCGCTCTTCGAACGCGGCATCTTCACCGGGCCCGGCTACCCCGAGTGGTACGTCGAGTCGATCATGGTCCACGAGCTGGCCCACCAGTGGTTCGGCGACAGCGTCAGCCCCCGCACCTGGTCCGACCTGTGGCTCAACGAAGGACACGCCACCTGGTACGAGGCGCTGTACGCCGACGGCCTCGGCACCTACTCCCTGGAACGCCGCATGCGCGAGGCGTACCAGCGCTCCGACCAGTGGCGGGCGGCGGGCGGCCCCCCGGCCGCGCCCAAGGCGGCGGCGCCCGGGCAGAAGATCGGACTGTTCCGCCCGGTGGTCTACGACGGAGCCGCCCTGATCCTCTACGCACTGCGCCAGGAGATCGGCGCGGCCGCCTTCGAGCAGGTCGAGCGCCGCTGGGTGAGCGAGCACGCCGACGGGGTGGCGGGTACGGACGATTTCGTACGGCTGGCCTCGGACGTGGCGGGGCGGGACCTGGCCGCCTTCCTGAGGCCGTGGCTGTACGGGAAGACCACGCCGCCCATGCCCGGACATCCGCAATGGAGCGCCCCGAAGGCCGGCTGACGGGACCGGGCAGGGGGAAAAGGGTGTGACTGCCGGGGAACGGGCATGTCACCATCGACAGGTCGGCGACGCGGCCGCCGGACCGGGTGCCCCGTAGGGAATCTCCGGCCGGTGTGACACGTTGTACGTACAGGCCGCGCTCCCACCCCGTGGGCGGCGCGGGAACCATCCGAAAACGACGTAAGGATCCAATGACCTCCTCTTCTTCCCCTTCCCAGGACGCGCAGGACTCGCCCGCGGCGAAGGACGCGCAGAGCTTCACCGAGAGCCTTCGGGCCGATGCCCTGATGGAAGAGGACGTCGCCTGGAGCCACGAGATCGACGGCGAGCGTGACGGCGAGCAGTTCGAGCGCTCCGAGCGCGCGGCGCTGCGCCGCGTCGTCGGCCTCTCCACCGAACTCGAAGACGTCACCGAGGTCGAGTACCGCCAGCTCCGCCTGGAGCGCGTGGTCCTCGTCGGCGTGTGGACGACCGGCACCGTGCAGGACGCGGACAACTCCCTCGCGGAGCTGGCCGCGCTCGCCGAGACCGCGGGCGCCCTCGTGCTCGACGGCGTCATCCAGCGCCGCGACAAGCCCGATCCGGCCACTTTCATCGGTTCCGGCAAGGCGCGGGAGCTGCGCGACATCGTCACCGAGACGGGTGCGGACACCGTCGTCTGCGACGGCGAACTCAGCCCCGGCCAGCTCATCGCCCTCGAAGACGTCGTCAAGGTCAAGGTGGTCGACCGGACCGCCCTGATCCTCGACATCTTCGCCCAGCACGCCAAGTCCCGAGAGGGCAAGGCCCAGGTCGCGCTCGCGCAGATGCAGTACATGCTGCCGCGACTGCGCGGCTGGGGTGCCTCGCTCTCCCGGCAGATGGGTGGCGGCGGCGGTGGCGGCATGGCCACGCGCGGTCCCGGTGAGACCAAGATCGAGACCGACCGGCGCCGGATCCGCGAGAAGATGGCGAAGATGCGCCGCGAGATCGCGGACATGAAGACCGGCCGGGACATCAAGCGGCAGGAACGGCGCCGAAACAAGGTTCCCTCGGTCGCCATCGCCGGCTACACCAACGCGGGCAAGTCCTCGCTGCTCAACCGCCTCACGGGCGCGGGCGTTCTGGTGGAGAACTCGCTGTTCGCCACCCTCGATCCGACCGTGCGCCGGGCCGAGACGCCGAGCGGCCGGATCTACACCTTGGCCGACACCGTCGGCTTCGTCCGGCACCTGCCCCACCACCTCGTCGAGGCGTTCCGCTCCACGATGGAGGAGGTCGGCGACTCCGACCTCATCCTGCACATCGTGGACGGCTCGCACCCGGCGCCGGAGGAGCAGCTGGCGGCGGTGCGCGAGGTGATCCGCGAGGTCGGCGCCGTCAAGGTGCCCGAGATCGTGGTCATCAACAAGGCGGACGCCGCGGACCCGCTGGTCCTGCAGCGCCTGCTGCGCATCGAGCGGCACTCCATCGCCGTCTCGGCCCGCACGGGCCAGGGCATCGAGGAACTGCTCGCACTGATCGACCGCGAACTGCCGCGACCCGAGGTCGAGGTGGAGGCGCTCGTGCCGTACACCCACGGCGGTCTGATCGCCCGGGCACACGCCGAAGGCGAGGTCATCTCCGAGGAGCACACCCCGGAGGGCACCCTGCTGAAGGCGCGGGTCCATCAGGAACTGGCGGCGGACCTCGCTCCGTACGTCCCCGCGAAGCACTGACCGACGGCGCGACCCGGTAGCACCGGCGACGTCACCAACAGGGAGGGCCCCCGCACCGCGGGGGCCCTCCCTGTTGTCGGCACCTACTGCTTGACCACGTCCGCTACTTGACCGTGTCGGCTACTTGAACTTGCCGCTCACCGCGTCGAAGACGCCCTTCGCCTCCGGACCCAGCCGCGGGCCGGCCAGCCAGCCCGCCTTGACCGGACCGATCGAGGTGTTGGACACCAGCGCGCGCTTGCCGTCGGCGCCCGTGGCGACCCAGCCGCCACCCGAGGAACCGCCGGTCATGGTGCAGCCGATGCGGTACATCACCGGCGCCGACGCGGCCAGCGAGAACCGGCCCGGCTTGTCGGTGCACTGGTAGGCCTTCTGGCCGTCGAACGGCGTCGCCGCCGGGAAGCCGGTCGCCGTGATGCTCGCGACCTTGGCCACGGCCGGCGCGTTGAAGTCCACCGGGAGGGCCGAACCGACCGTCTCCTCCAGGGACTTGCGGCCGCCGCCCTCCTCCGGGGTCACGTGCAGGACCGCGAAGTCGTACGGAGCGCCCGCGCCGCCGGACGGACCGCCCTGGGCGATCCACTGGTCCGAGGTCTGCGCCCAGTCGCTCCACCACACGCCGTACGGCGCGACCTGCTCCCGGCTCGCGCCCTTGAGCTGCGCGGAGGACTTGCCGGAGTTGTTGTAGGAGGGCACGAAGGCGATGTTGCGGTACCAGCCGCCGCTCTTGCCCGCGTGCACGCAGTGGCCGGCCGTCCAGACCATGTTGGACTTGCCGGGGTGCGCCGGGTCCTTGACCACGGTCGCCGAGCAGACCATCGAGCCCTCGGGGCCGTCGAAGAAGACCTTGCCGGCCTCCGGGACGCTCTGGTGGAAGGGCGGAGCGGCCGCCTTCGCGGTGACCGGCGCGGGCGCGGGGTCGGTGACGCCCTGGTCCGCGCCGATGTTCGGGTCGGTGACCGGGCGGTCCGGCGGGACGTCGGCGTCACGCATGCGGTCCGGGTCCCACAGGCCCGCGATGATGGGGTTGATGTAGTCGCCCGCCTCGCGGAGCCAGTCGTCCTTCTTCCAGTTCTTCCACTCGCCCCCCTTCCACTTGTCCATGTCGAAGCCGTGCTGCTTGAGCTTGTCCTTGAGCTCGTCCGGGATCTTGATGGTGCCGGATCCGGACGGAAGGCTCGCCGCAGCGGTCGGCTTGGCGTCGCCGCCGGCCTCACCGTTGCCGGGTCCGCAGGCCGCGGCGGTCAGCGCGAGCGCGGCCGCGCACAGTACGGCGGTGACCGGTCGGTTCGGTCGTCGCATGTCGTGAATCCCCCTGGGTGGGTCGAGGCGTGGAGTGCAGCCCCCCACTATGCCGATGCCCTGGGGGACGACACCGGGCGGGGCGGCGGTTGCGGCTCGGACGGGCCCTCCCCGCAAGGATCTTGGCGCCCGCCCGTGATCAGCCGTCGTCATCGTCGTTGGTACGGGCGGGGGATGAGCGAACGGCGCTCGCGTGCGAGACGCGTTCCGCGAGCGAGCAGCCGAGCAACCGAGCACCTGAGCACGTGCGTACGCGACGACGACGTGACAGGGCGATCCGAGTGGGAGGACCGACACCCGTGGCCTTGACCGAGCCGGCCGCGGCGGTGGCACGAACCGCCCCCGTGCCGTTCGCCCCTGCCCCCGGCCCCGACCGCGACGACGCCCCTCACCCTGGGGCCACGACGGGCACGCCGTCCCAGGAGCCGGCGCCGCAGGGGGCAGGGTCGCCCGCGGCCGTACCGCCTGAGCCGGAACGGGACGAGCCGGAACCGGATGAGCCGGACGGTCGCGGGCCGGAAGCGCACGAACCCGAACGGCACTGGCAGCAAGCGCACGCCCCGGCCCCGCACGCTCCGGCCCCGCCCGACCCGCAAGCGCACGCCCCCGAAGGCGACCCGCACGCCCCCGAGCCGCACGTGCCCGCGCAGGGCGCACCGGGTGGGCGGTCCGGGTCCCAGGCCATCCTGCGCCGGCAGTCGCTCAGGGAGTCCGCCGCCCGGACCTACGCCCGCGCGCTGCCCATCGTCCCCGTCCGCGCCCGCGGGATGACGATCGAGGGCGCCGACGGCCGCCGGTACCTCGACTGCCTCTCCGGCGCCGGAACCCTCGCCCTGGGGCACAACCATCCGGTGGTGCTGGAGGCGATCCGCAAGGTCATCGACTCCGGCGCCCCCCTGCACGCCCTCGACCTGGCCACACCGGTCAAGGACGCCTTCACCACCGAGCTGTTCGCCCACCTGCCGCCCGCGCTGGCGGCCGACGCGCGGGTCCAGTTCTGCGGACCCGCCGGTACGGACGCGGTCGAGGCGGCCCTCACCCTCGTGCGCACCGCCACCGGGCGCACGGGTCTGCTCGCCTTCACCGGCGCCTACCACGGCATGACGGCCGGAGCCCTGGCCGCCTCCGGCGGGGCCCGGGACGTGACGGTGACCCGGCTGCCCTACCCCCGCGACCGCGACTGCCCGTTCGGCGTCGGCGGGGCCGAGGGCGCCCGGCTCGGGGCCCACTGGACCGAGAGCCTGCTGGACGACCCCAAGAGCGGCGTCCCCGCCCCCGCCGGCATGATCGTCGAACCGGTCCAGGGCGAGGGCGGGGTCATCCCGGCCCCGGACGCCTGGCTGCGGCGGATGCGCGAGATCACCGCGGCCCGCGGCATCCCGCTGATCGCCGACGAGGTGCAGACCGGCGTGGGGCGTACCGGCGCCTTCTGGGGGGTCGACCACGCCGGGGTGGTCCCGGACGTGATGGTGCTGTCCAAGGCGATCGGCGGCAGCCTGCCGCTCGCCGTGATCGTGTACCGGTCCGAACTGGACGTCTGGGAGCCGGGCGCCCACGCCGGCACCTTCCGCGGCAACCAGCTCGCCATGGCCGCGGGCACGGCCACCCTCGCCTTCGTCCGCCGTAACGGCCTGGCCACCCGCGCGGCCGAAGTCGGCGACCGCATGCTCACCGCCCTGCGCGCGCTGGCCGCCGAGCACCCCTGCATCGGCGACGTCCGCGGCCGCGGCCTGATGCTGGGCGTCGAACTCGTCGACCCCGAGGCCCGCGAGGCCCGCGCCACCCCCGAGCCCCACGTCACCGACGACCTCCTCGCGACCCCCGACGCCACGGTCGACGCCGGGTTCACGGCCGGCGCCGGGCCCGGGGTCGGCGCGGGGCCCACGGCCGGCTCAGGCGCCGCGTCCAGGTACGGAGCGGGACACCGTGCGGGATACGGGGCGGGACACCGGGCGGGAGCAGCGGGGGGTGGGGCCCCGCTCATCGCCGCGGCCGTGCGCCAGGAGTGCCTGGACCGGGGGCTCATCGTCGAGCTGGGCGGACGCCACTCCAGCGTCGTACGGCTGCTGCCCCCGCTCACGATCACCGACGAGCAGGCCGCCGCCGTCCTGGACCGCCTCGCCGACGCCCTGACCGCGGCCGCACGCACCCGGCACCCCCGAACCGCAGCACCGGGCCCCCGCTGACCGAGCCTCTCCAAGGAACCCCCGTGACCTCCACCCCCGATCCGCAGCCGCACCAGCCCCAGGACCCGGCCGACCGCACCCAGCCCCCCGCCGCGCCCCCGGGGTCGGTCCCCGGCCCGGCTCCCGAGGCCGTGGCACCGCAGGCCGCGGTGGCACCCCCGGCCACCGTCCCCCGGCAGAAGGACGGCACCCCCAGACCCTTCCCGGCACCCCTCGCCCCGGGAGCGGACGGGGCGGCCGGGAGGGGGGCGCCCGGAGCCGGCTCCGGCGCGGGCCTGTCCGGACCCGACCCGCTGGCCCTGCCCGACCTGCTGGACCACCCCGACCCGGCCATCGCGGCCGAAGCGGCGGCCGTGGAGAACCTGCTGCGGTGCTGGGTCCGCGAGAGCGGGACCGGCCGCCCCGTCGGGCCCCTCGGAACCCTGCTGCGCATCCCCCTCCCCGCCTCCGGCACGGCCCTGCTCGTCGCGGTGAGGCACTGGTCCCCGGCGGGCTGGCACCGCTTCTCCCCGGCCCGTCTCGAAGGGGCTCCGTCCGACGCCCCCGCGCTGGACGCCGTCACCCTCGCCGGACTCCTCGCCCGCGAAGGCGGCGGGCGAGGCGGCGCCGACCTGGTGGGCCGCGTCGCCGACTCGGTCCGCCGCACCGCCGAGTTCATTGCCGACCGGCGCGTGCGTCCCCTGGCCCCCGCTCCGGTCGCGGGAGACCTCTTCCTCACCGCCGAGCAGTCCCTCCTCCTCGGTCACCCCCTCCACCCCACCCCGAAGAGCCGCGAGGGACTCTCCGAGGCGGACATCCGCCGTTACTCACCCGAACTGCACGGCTCCTTCCCCCTGCACTGGACCGCCGTCGACCCCTCCGTCCTCGCCACCGACTCGGCGTGGACCGAACGCGGCCGCCTCGTCCCCGCCGAACGACTGCTCGCCCGCCTGGCCCCCAGGCTGCGGTTCCCCGACGGCACCACCCCCCTTCCCCTGCACCCCTGGCAGGCCCGTGACCTCTTCCAGCGCCCCGCCGTCGCCGCCCTCCTCGACGCGGGGCTCCTGCACGACCTCGGTCCGTACGGCGACCCCTGGTTCCCGACCTCCTCCGTCCGCACCGTCCACCGCCCCGGCGCCCCGGCGATGATCAAGCTGTCGCTGGGCCTGCGCATCACCAACTCCCGCCGGGAGAACCTCCGCAAGGAACTCCACCGCGGCGTCGAGGTGCACCGGCTGCTGCGCTCCGGCCTGGTCGAGGAGTGGCAGGCGATCCACCCCGGATTCGACATCGTGCGCGACCCCGCCTGGGTCGCCGTCGACGCCCCGGACGGCACCCCCGTCCCCGGCCTCGACGCCCTCCTGCGCCACAACCCCTTCCGTCCGGGCGACGACGCCGTCTGCGTCGCCGCACTCACCTCCCCCCGACCGAGGCCCGGCCGCACCACGATGCGTTCGCGCCTGTCCGACCTGATGGCCCGGCTCTCCCTCGCCACCGGACGCTCCGCATCCGCCGTCGCCGCCGAGTGGTTCCTGCGCTACCTCGACCACGTCGTCCTGCCGGTGCTGGCCCTCGACGCCCTTGCGGGCATCGCCCTCGAAGCGCACCAGCAGAACACCCTGGTCCTGCTCGACCCCGCGGGCTGGCCCGTCGGCGGCCGCTACCGCGACAACCAGGGCTACTACTTCCGCGACTCCCACCGCGCGGAACTGGAGCACCGGCTGCCCGGCATCGGCAGCGTCAGCGACACCTTCGTCTCCGACGCCGTCACCGACGAGCGCTTCGCCTATTACCTGGCCATCAACAACGTCTTCGGCCTGATCGGAGCCTTCGGTTCCCAGCGGCTCGCCGACGAGCGCGTCCTGCTCGCCGCCTTCCGTCGATTCCTCCACAAGGCAGCCGGCCTCGGGCCGCTCCCCGCGCAGCTCCTCGACTCACCCACCCTGCGGTGCAAGGCGAACCTGCTCACCCGCCTCGGAGGCCTCGACGAACTCGTCGGTCCCGTCGACACCCAGTCCGTCTACGTCACCATCGCCAACCCCCTTCACGACTGACACGCCTTTCCCGACTGACCCCCTTCACGACTGACACGCCTTTCCCGACTGACACCCGCTCCACGGCTGACGCGCCTTCCCGGCTGTCGCCCCCTCGCGACGAACACCCCCTTCACGACTGACGCGGAGAAGAGCCCCCATGCCCTCCACCCACGCCGGCTCCACCGCCGACGCGACCATCGACGCGCGCTTCCCCGCCGAGCTGCTGCCGCTGCTCGCCGAAGCCGACCTCCTGGAGTCACCGGCCGCCTGGGGCGCCGCCGTCACCCCGGCCGGTGCCTTCCGCCTGGAACCCGTACGCCTCGAACGCGATCTGGAACTCCTCACCCGGTGGATGAACGACCCGGAGGTGGCCGCCTTCTGGGACCTCTCCGGACCCGCCTCCGTGACCGCCGCGCACGTGCGCGAGCAGCTCGACGGCGACGGCCGCAGCATTCCCTGCCTCGGCATCCTGGACGACACCCCGATGAGCTACTGGGAGATCTACCGGGCCGACCTCGACCCGCTCGCGCGCCACTACCCGGCGCGCCCCCACGACGCCGGTATCCACCTGCTCATCGGAGACGGAACGAACCGCGGCAAGGGACTCGGCACCGCCCTGCTGCGGGCCGTCGCCGACCTGGTGCTCGACCACCGTCCCCGTTGCACGCGCGTCATCGCCGAACCGGACATGCGCAACACCCCCTCCGTATCAGCCTTCCTCAGCTCCGGTTTCCGCTGCTGCGCGGAGCTCGACCTCCCCGGAAAGCGCGCCGCCCTGATGGTCCGCGAGCGGGCCCTGCGCACTCTCCTCTGACCCAATAAACTCTGCGTCGCGCAGCTAAGTTCCCGGCGCTCGAAAATTTCCGGCGCGCGTTCTTCCCCCGCCGCGGCTCTTGTCGGCTCCTGCCGCCTGCTCTCCGGTCGTCGCTCATTCGGGCGGATACCGGGCAGCGGGAGGTTCCGCATCCCCGGGCCGGCGGAGCCGCATCCCTCTCCCTCCTCCGTCGTGACCACTCGCCGGTGCCGTCGCTGTCGGTGGCGCCCCGTAGGGTTGGCAGTGCTATGACGAAGCCCTCTCTCACCGACCTGCTGCACGCCGCCGTCACCGCCGTCGGCGGCACGGAGCGTCCCGGCCAGGTGGCCATGGCGGAAGCCGTCGCCGAAGCGATCGACGACAACTCCCACCGGCTCATCCAGGCAGGCACCGGCACCGGAAAGTCCCTCGGCTACCTGGTGCCCGCCCTCGCCCACGGCGAGCGCGTGGTCGTTGCCACCGCCACGCTCGCGCTCCAGCGTCAGCTCGTCGAGCGGGACCTGCCGCGCACGGTCGAGGCGCTGCACCCGCAGCTGCGCCGGCGGCCCCAGTTCGCCATGCTCAAGGGCCGTTCCAACTACCTCTGCCTGCACCGCCTGCACGAAGGCGCTCCGCAGGACGAGGAGGAAGGCCTCTTCGACCAGTTCGAAGCGGCGGCCCCCACGAGCAAGCTCGGCCAGGACCTGATCCGGCTGCGCGACTGGTCCGACGAGACCGAGACGGGCGACCGGGACGACCTGACCCCCGGCGTATCCGACAAGGCCTGGTCCCAGATCTCCGTCTCCTCGCGCGAGTGCCTGGGCGCGACGAAGTGCGCGTACGGCGCCGAGTGCTTCGCCGAGGCGGCCCGCGAGCGCGCCAAACTCGCCGACGTCGTCGTCACCAACCACGCCCTCCTCGCCATCGATGCGATCGAAGGCGCACCGGTGCTCCCGTCGCACGAGGTGCTGATCGTCGACGAGGCCCACGAGCTGGTCTCGCGGGTGACCGGCGTCGCCACCGGCGAACTCACCCCCGGCCAGGTCAACCGCGCCGTGAAGCGGTCCGCGAAGCTGGTCAACGAGAAGATCGCCGATTCCCTCCAGACCGCCGCCGAGACCTTCGAGCGGGTGATGGAGCTGGCCCTGCCCGGACGCCTCGAAGAGATCCCGGAGGACCTCGGCTACGCGCTGCTCGCCCTGCGCGATGCCTCGCGCAACGTGATCTCGGCGATCGGCGGCACCCGCGACAAGTCCGTCCAGGACGAGGACGCGGTGCGCAAGCAGGCCCTCGCCGCCGTGGAGAGCATCCACGGGGTGGCGGAGCGGATCACCCTGGGCTCCCCGTACGACGTGGTTTGGTACGAGCGGCACGACCGCTTCGGCGCGACCCTGCGGGTCGCCCCGCTCTCGGTGTCCGGCCTGCTGCGCGAGAAGCTGTTCGAGGACCGCTCCGTGGTCCTCACCTCCGCGACGCTCAAGCTCGGCGGCGACTTCAACGGCGTCGCGGCCTCCATGGGCCTGTCCCCCGAAGGGGTCGAGGGCGACGAGGCGCCGGTCTGGAAGGGCCTGGACGTCGGCTCGCCGTTCGACTACCCGAAGCAGGGCATCCTCTACGTCGCCAAGCACCTGGCCACCCCCGGGCGCGAGGGCACCCGCGGGGACATGGTCGACGAGCTGGCCGAGCTGATCGAGGCGGCGGGCGGCCGGACGCTGGGACTGTTCTCCTCCATGCGCGGAGCCAAGGCGGCCGCGGAGGAACTGCGCGGGCGCCTCGACCACCCGATCCTGCTCCAGGGCGAGGAGACGCTCGGCGAGTTGATCAAGGCCTTCGCCGCCGATCCGAAGACCTGCCTGTTCGGCACGCTCTCGCTCTGGCAGGGCGTCGACGTGCCCGGCCCCAGCTGCCAGCTGGTGGTCATGGACCGCATTCCCTTCCCCCGGCCCGACGACCCGCTGATGAGCGCGCGGCAGAAGGCGGTCGAGGAGCGGGGCGGGAACGGCTTCATGGCGGTCGCCGCGACCCACGCGGCCCTGCTCATGGCCCAGGGCGCGGGCCGGCTGGTACGGGCTTCCGGCGACCGCGGCGTGGTGGCGGTGCTGGACCCCCGGCTCGCCACCGCCCGCTACGGCAGCTTCGTGCGCGCCACGCTGCCGGACTTCTGGTACACCACGGACCGCAACCAGGTGCGCCGCTCACTGGCCGCCATCGACGCGACGGCGAAGGCCGACGGCAAGTAGGAGCCGGCCACTTGCAGGTAGAGCCGGACACCTGCGCCGACGGCGGGCAAAGGGGCCGCGGGCATGAAGCAGCCCCGGGACACGGCGCAGTGAGTCCCGGGGCCGGATGGTGGCAGCGGCTGTCAGAGCCGCCGCAGTACCGCGACCACCTTGCCGAGGATCGTCGCCTCGTCACCCGGGATCGGCTGGTACGCGGAGTTGTGCGGGAGCAGCCAGACGTGGCCGTCCTCGCGCTTGAAGCGCTTGACCGTGGCCTCGCCGTCGAGCATCGCGGCGACGATGTCGCCGTTCTCCGCCACGGGCTGGCGGCGGACCGTGACCCAGTCGCCGTCACAGATGGCGGCCTCGATCATGGAGTCGCCGACCACCTTGAGGACGAACAGCTCACCGTCGCCGACGAGCTGCCGGGGGAGGGGGAACACGTCCTCGACCGACTCCTCGGCGAGGATCGGGCCGCCGGCGGCGATCCGGCCCACCAGGGGGACGTACGACGCGGCGGGCTTGCCGGTGGTGTCCGTGGGCTGCGAGCTGGGCTGGTCGGAGCCCCGTACTTCGTACGCACGCGGCCGGTGCGGGTCACGGCGCAGGAAGCCCTTGCGCTCCAGAGCCATCAGCTGGTGGGCGACCGAAGACGTGCTGGACAGGCCGACCGCCTGGCCGATCTCCCGCATCGACGGCGGGTAGCCGCGGCGCTGCACCGAGTCGCGGATGACCTCGATGACCCTCCGCTGCCGGTCCGTGAGTCCGGAGCTGTCGGCGCGGATGCCTGGAGGGCGCCCCGGCAGCGAGCGCGCGGCGCGTGCGGGCTCCGCCTCCGGGTTCAGGCTTGAGTCGTTCATTGCATGCACCGGCTCGAGTCGGCTCTGGGAGCGGTTCTGGGCAGTGATGGTGGCACTGTCTGCGGTGGTGGTCACGTCTGCGGCCCCTCTCGAAATGTTCTCCCTCGCTGGACAACGGTAGTTGCTTTCGAAAGGTTGCGCCAAACACACGTTCGAGTGAAAAATCGCGGATCGCTCATCTTGGCGGTATTAAGAGGTGTATAGGCGAGCGTCCGACCGAACGCAGGTTCGGTCCCGCATCTTCCGCTTACGGTACCCTTGCCGGTTGAATCGCCCCGCCCGGGTCCGCGCCCAGTTTGGCACTCCCAGCCCCTGGATCAGGCCATCGCGGGCCGCGACACGCGGAACGCCGTAAATCCTCCACAACCCAAGATCTAGTGGTTGGATGGGCGAAGTCACCCAGAGGTTGTGGTCCCCGGGTCTGCCGGGCTCCCCGACATCGCATATGCTGGTGGCTGCTTCCCGAGCCCGTGACAGAGCCCTGACTCTGTTGTCGGCCGCTGCTCACCGGGCTTTCCGGGAAGTGATTCAGTCGTGCCGAGAAGGAGGGTTGGGAGCCGTGCACTGCCCCTTCTGCAGGCACCCCGACAGCCGCGTCGTCGACAGCCGCACCACGGACGACGGAACGTCGATCCGCAGGCGCCGTCAGTGCCCGGACTGCTCTCGCCGTTTCACCACGGTCGAGACCGCGTCACTGATGGTGATCAAGCGGAGCGGGGTGACCGAGCCCTTCAGCCGTACCAAGGTCATCTCCGGCGTCCGCAAGGCGTGCCAGGGACGACCGGTCACCGAGGACGCCCTCGCCAAACTCGGCCAGCGGGTCGAGGAGGCGCTGCGCGCCACCGGAAGCGCCGAGCTGACCACCCACGACGTGGGCCTGGCCATACTCGGACCGTTGCAGGAGCTGGACCTGGTCGCGTACCTGCGGTTCGCGTCCGTGTACAAAGCGTTCGATTCGCTTGAAGACTTCGAGACCGCCATCACGGAACTCCGTGACCGGCGGGCTCAGCCCCGAGAGTGCGAGCCCGGCGGGACCTCCCCGGTCCCCGTGCCCGCCTCCGCCGCCGACTGACCGGGCGGCCGCTGCGCGGCCGGGATCAGCCAGGCCACGTACGTAGATCACACAACACCGTGCCACGGAATTTCACTGGCACATCAGGGCGTTTCGCCCGTATATGGGAGGCGGCAATGACAGAGACGGCGAGCGGCTCGGCACGAGGTTCCCGCACCAAGGGAACCAAGGCGGCCAAGAGCGGCCTTCGGATCGAGCGCATCCACACGACGCCCGGCGTGCACCCGTACGACGAGGTGGCCTGGGAACGTCGTGACGTCGTCATGACCAACTGGCGCGACGGCTCGGTCAATTTCGAGCAGCGTGGCGTCGAGTTCCCCGACTTCTGGTCGGTGAACGCGGTCAACATCGTCACCAGCAAGTACTTCCGCGGGGCCGTCGGCACCCCGCAGCGCGAGACCGGTCTCAAGCAGCTGATCGACCGGATCGTGAAGACCTACACGAAGGCCGGCGAGGACTTCGACTACTTCGCCTCGCCCGCCGACGCCGAGATCTTCGAGCACGAGCTGACCTACGCGCTCCTGCACCAGATCTTCAGCTTCAACTCGCCGGTGTGGTTCAACGTCGGCACGCCCCAGCCGCAGCAGGTCTCCGCCTGCTTCATCCTGGCCGTCGACGACTCCATGGAGTCGATCCTCGACTGGTACAAGGAAGAGGGCATGATCTTCAAGGGCGGCTCCGGCGCCGGCCTGAACCTCTCCCGCATCCGCTCCTCCAAGGAGCTCCTCTCCTCCGGCGGCAACGCCTCCGGCCCGGTCTCCTTCATGCGCGGCGCCGACGCGTCCGCCGGAACGATCAAGTCGGGCGGCGCCACCCGCCGTGCGGCCAAGATGGTCGTCCTGGACGTGGACCACCCGGACGTCGAGGACTTCATCGCCACCAAGGTGAAGGAAGAGGAGAAGATCCGCGCCCTGCGCGACGCGGGCTTCGACATGGACCTGGGCGGCGACGACATCACGTCCGTCCAGTACCAGAACGCCAACAACTCCGTCCGCGTGAACGACGAGTTCATGACGGCCGTCGAGAACGGCACCGAGTTCGGCCTGCGCGCCCGCATGACCGGCGAGGTCATCGAGAAGGTCGACGCCAAGGCGCTCTTCCGCAAGCTCGCCGAGGCCGCGTGGGCCTGCGCCGACCCGGGCATCCAGTACGACGGTGTGATCAACAACTGGCACACCTGCCCCGAGTCCGGCCGCATCACCGCCTCGAACCCGTGCAGCGAGTACATGCACCTGGACAACACGTCCTGCAACCTCGCCTCGCTGAACCTGATGAAGTTCCTCAACGACGACGGCAAGGGCAACCAGTCCTTCGACGCCGAGCGCTTCTCCAAGGTCGTCGAGCTGGTCATCACCGCGATGGACATCTCCATCTGCTTCGCGGACTTCCCGACCCAGAAGATCGGCGAGAACACCCGCGCCTTCCGCCAGCTGGGCATCGGCTACGCCAACCTCGGCGCCCTGCTGATGGCCACCGGCCACGCGTACGACTCGGACGGCGGCCGCACCCTCGCCGCTTCGATCACCTCGCTGATGACCGGCACGGCGTACAAGCGCTCCGCCGAGCTGGCCGCGATCGTCGGTCCGTACGACGGCTACGCCCGCAACGCCGAGTCGCACAAGCGCGTCATGCGCCAGCACGCCGACGCCAACGCGGTCGCGCCGCGCACCGAGGACCTGGACAACACGATCTGGGCCGCGGCCACCGAGGCCTGGCAGGACGTGATCCGCCTCGGCGAGAAGAACGGCTTCCGCAACGCGCAGGCCTCCGTGCTCGCGCCGACCGGCACCATCGGTCTCGCGATGTCCTGCGACACCACGGGCGTCGAGCCGGACCTGGCCCTGGTCAAGTTCAAGAAGCTCGTCGGCGGCGGCTCGATGCAGATCGTCAACGGCACCGTGCCGCAGGCCCTGCGTCGCATGGGCTACCAGGAAGAGCAGATCGAGGCGATCGTCGCCCACATCGCCGAGCACGGGGTGGTCGTGGACGCCCCGGGCCTCAAGCCCGAGCACTACTCGGTCTTCGACTGCGCGATGGGCGAGCGTTCCATCTCCGCGATGGGCCACGTGCGCATGATGGCCGCGATCCAGCCCTGGATCTCCGGCGCGATCTCCAAGACGGTCAACATGCCGGAGACGGCGACCGTCGAAGAGATCGAGGAGATCTACTTCGAGGCCTGGAAGCTCGGCGTCAAGGCCCTCGCGATCTACCGCGACAACTGCAAGGTCGGCCAGCCCCTCTCCGCGAAGAAGAAGGAAGAGGAGAAGGCCGAGGTCACCGAGAAGGCCGAGGAGATCATCCGCACGGCCGTCGAGAAGGTCATCGAGTACCGCCCGGTCCGCAAGCGCCTGCCCAAGGGCCGCCCGGGCATCACCACCTCCTTCACGGTCGGTGGCGCCGAGGGGTACATGACGGCGAACTCCTACCCGGACGACGGTCTGGGCGAGGTCTTCCTGAAGATGTCCAAGCAGGGTTCGACCCTCGCGGGCATGATGGACGCCTTCTCCATCGCGGTCTCGGTCGGTCTGCAGTACGGCGTCCCGCTGGAGACGTACGTCTCCAAGTTCACGAACATGCGCTTCGAGCCGGCCGGCATGACGGACGACCCGGACGTGCGGATGGCGCAGTCGATCGTCGACTACATCTTCCGTCGCGTCGCGCTCGACTTCCTGCCCTTCGAGACCCGCTCCGCCCTCGGCATCCACTCCGCCGAAGAGCGCCAGCGCCACCTCGACACCGGTTCGTACGAGCCGCTGGAGGAGGACGAGCTGGACACGGAGTCGCTGGCTCCGGCCGCCCCGCTCACGGTCGTCCCGGCCGCGCCGAAGCCCGCGGTGGAGGTGCCCGCTCCCAAGCAGGCGCACTCGAGCGCGGAACTGGTGGAGATGCAGCTCGGCGTGAGCGCCGACGCACCGCTGTGCTTCTCCTGCGGTACGAAGATGCAGCGCGCGGGGTCCTGCTACATCTGCGAGGGCTGCGGCTCGACCAGCGGATGCAGCTGATCGCGGATTCCGCTTGATGTGATCTAGCGGTCGAGGGCGGTGGAGCCGAAAGGGCTCCACCGCCCTCTGCGTTTCCCCCGCCCTTACCAGCGGGTACGGTTGTCCGTTTCCCCCGAAACGATCACCGGTTAGGCTCCATCAGCGCGCCATGCGGGCGCGAACGCCGAGGTGGGGAACATGGCCGACGAGAATGCGGTAAGCGGCAAGGGGATGAGCGCGGGGGCGCAGGTGATCGCCGCGGTGGTGACGGTCGGGGGGCTCTTCGGCGCGCTGTGGGGGCTCCAGGGCGCGTCCGGCACCACGCGGGGCGCGAACGAACCGGCGACCTGCTCGCCGGCGCGGAGTGCGCCGCCCGCTTCGCAGTACGTCTCCGGAGCGCAGATCTGCGCGGCGCTGAACCGGGCCGACCTGGCGACACTGCTCGGCACGCCGGGGGAGCACGCGGTGACCGCCTGGGGCAGCGACGGCGCGATCGAGCACGCCGACGGCACCAGGACGGCCACCCCCGCGGCGGAGGTCGAGCTGAAGACCCACCACGTGAAGCTCACGTCGTCCTACGACCGTTTCCCGGTCGCCCAGCTGGCCGGCCTGCTGGGGGCGAGCGCGCAGCAGCAGACGGTCCTGGGACACCAGGCGGTCCTCTCCTCCGACCGGACCATGGCCCTCACCCTCAACCTCGCGGGCGGCAAGGGCAGCGCCGCCCCCGGCGTGATGGCCCGCAGCCTGCTGGTCGCCAGGGACGGGAAGGACGGCGGCGGCTCCTTCGAACTGGTCGTCTGGCGCCAGGACGGCCTGCTGCCCGACGACGCCGCGCTGCTCCGCCTCGCCGAGCAGGTGCTGCCGACGGTCCCGGGCTGGAGCGCCGCCTGACGGAGGGGATCATGGTGCGGGGGCGCGCCGACCCGGTCGCGCGCCGACGGGGAAGCGGACGAATGAAGCGGGGGAGACATGTGGAGCGGTGACGCACTCGATCTGGATGCCTATCTGGACCGGATCGGATACGCCGGGGAACTCGTCCCGGACCTGAACACGTTGTACGCGGTGCACAGGGCGCACACCGCCGCCATCCCCTTCGAGAGCATCGACGTCCTGCTCGGCCGCCCCCTCGCGCTCGACGTCAAGAGCATCGAGGACAAGCTCGTGCACAGCCGCCGCGGCGGGTACTGCTACGAGCAGAACACGCTGCTCGCCGCCGCTCTGGAGCGGATCGGCTTCACCGTCGCCGGGCGCGGTGCCCGCAACCGCACCCGCGGCGACGCGCTGCTGCCCGTCACGCATGCCGTTCTTGTGGTCACCGTGGACGGCGAACCCTGGCTGTGCGACGCGGGTTTCGGTCACCAGGGGCCGCGCGAGCCCGTCCCGCTGAGCCGGCCGGGCGCCGAAGCGCGCCAGGGGGAGTGGACGTACGGCATCCGGGAAGAGGCCGACGGCGTGCTCGTCCTGACCTTCCTGCGCGAGGGCGCCTGGCGGGATCTGTACGCCTTCGGCCCGCAGGCCGCCTACCCGGTCGACTACGTCCTGATGAACCACTACAGCTCCTCGCACCCGCGCTCCGCGTTCATCGGGCAACTGGTCGCGCACCGACCCGCGGTGCCCGGGGCCGACCACCGGATCTCGCTCGTCCGCGACGAGTTCACCCGGCTCCACCCAGACGGGCGGACCGAGCGGAGGCGCGTCCCGCCCGAGGAGCTGATCCCGGTCCTCGACCGGGAGTTCGGGATCCGGCTCTCCGAGCGGGACGCGGGCGAACTGGTACGGATGTACCGGGCCGAGTACTGACCCGGGCCGTGCCGGGCACCGTACGATGGCGCGGTGCTGGTCAAGTGGATTCGCTGCACGGTGACGGACCGACGCGGGTTCGAGCGGGGGCAGCGGAAATGGGCGGGGCTGCCGGGTGAACCCGGATTCCGGGGGCAGGGCGGCGGCTGGAGCCGGGGCCGGCAAGGGGTCGCGCACGTCTTCACGTTCTGGGAGAGCCGTTCGTTCTACGACTCCTTCATGGCGCGTTCGCACGACCGGCTGGCCGCGGCCCAGCACGGCACGTTCACGAGTCCGCGGGTCACCCTTTTCGACCACCGCTTCGACGTGAAGACGGGGTTCGAGCCGCGCTTCACCGACGCCGACGTGGTGCGCGTGGCGCACTGCAAAGTGCGGGAGGGGCGGACGGACCACTTTGCTCTCATGCAGGAGAAGGTGTGGAATCCGGCCATGGCGGGCTCGCCCGGGATGCTGCGCGGGCTCTTCGGCGAGGCTCCGGGCCGGGAGTTCCTGGTGCTGTCCATGTGGCACGCGGCGGCCGAACACGGCAAGTACCGCCAGGAACGGGTCGAACGGCTCACCCTGCGGGCGCAGACCGAGGCCGACGTCGAGGCGCTGACCGGGGACGTCGTCGACCTGGAACCGTCCTGGACGGTCTGATCGCGTGGCCGCTGGGCTGTCCGGCCGCGCGGCCGCGGCCCGGGCGCCCGTGGTCGGGTGGCGGTGTGACCGTAGGAATGTCACCAGGACCACAGGCGTGATCGGCGCGCTCCGCTCGTTCCGCGGCGATGGCCGGATTAGGGTCATGGGATGGCACGACCGCGGCGCATCGTCCTCGTCCGGCACGGGGAATCGGAGGGCAATGCCGACGACTCGGTGTACGAACGGGAACCCGACCACGCCCTGCGCATGACCCCCACCGGGCACGAGCAGGCGGCCGCCACGGGCGAGCGGCTGCGGGCCCTCTTCGGCGACGATTCGGTCAGCGCGTACGTCTCCCCGTACCGGCGCACCCTGCAGACCTTCCGCGACCTCAAGCTGGACCCGGCCCGCGTCCGCGTGCGCGAGGAGCCGCGGCTGCGCGAGCAGGACTGGGGCAACTGGCAGGACCGCGACGACGTCCGGCTGCAGAAGGCCTACCGGGACGCCTACGGGCACTTCTTCTACCGCTTCGCGCAGGGCGAGTCGGGGGCGGACGTCTACGACCGGGTCGGAGCCTTCCTGGAGAGCCTCTACCGCAGCTTCGAGGCCCCGGACCATCCGCCGAACGTGCTGCTGGTGACCCACGGGCTGACCATGCGGCTGTTCTGCATGCGCTGGTTCCACTGGTCGGTGTCCGAGTTCGAGTGCCTGTCGAACCCCCCGAACGGTGACTTCCGGGTACTGCGGCTGGGGGACGACGACCGCTACCGGATGGACCGCCCTTTCGAACGGTGGACCACACCCGAGCCCTACGATCTGGACGGCTAGAGTGACCCGCGATGACCCCTGAACCCGCTTCCGACCGGCGCTACGCACGCGCCATGGCCAGCCTGCGCGGGCTGGCGCTGGGTGACGCGCTGGGCTCCCAGTTCTTCGTCCCCGTCAACTACCCCCTGCTCAAGCGGCGCGAGCTGCCGCCCGGGCCCTGGCAGTGGACCGACGACACCGAGATGGCGTGCTCGGTCGCCGCCGTCCTCGCCGACCACGGGCGGATCGACCAGGACGCGCTGGCCCGCTCCTTCGCGGAGCACCACGACTTCGACCGTGGCTACGGGCCCGCCGTCAACCGCATGCTGCGGCTCGTCCGCGAGGGACAGGACTGGCGCGAGCTGTCCTCGGCCCTCTTCAACGGGCAGGGCTCCTGGGGCAATGGCGCCGCGATGCGCATCGCACCCCTCGGAGCCTGGTACGCCGACGACCCCGAGCAGGCCACGCACCAGGCGGAGATCTCCGCCTACACCACCCACCAGCACCGCGAGGCCGTGTGCGGGGCGATGGCGGTGGCCGCGGCGGCCGCACTGGCGGCCGCGCCGGCCGGACCGCCGACGCCCGGCGCGCTGCTGGACGGGGTGATCGCCCTGGTGCCGCGCAGTGCGGTCGGGGCCGGACTGCGCCGCGCGCGGGACATGCTGGACTACGCCGACGCCACCACGGTCGCGGCCGTACTGGGCTGCGGACGGCGCACCAGCGCCCACGACACGGTGCCCTTCGCCCTGTGGTCGGCGGCGCGTTCGTTGCACGACTACGAGCAGGCGTTCTGGACGACCGCGCAGGTCGGCGGGGACGTCGACACGACCTGCGCCATTGTCGGCGGGGTGCTGGGCGCGCGCGGGGACGAGGTGCTGCCGACGGCCTGGACGGCGCAGACGGAGGCACTGCCCGCCTGGCTGCCGGAGGCCGCGGCGGCGGTCTAGGACCGGCGCGTCGCGTCCGTCCAGGGCGCGGAGGCGGTGAATCCGCTTCTGTGCGTCCCCTCCGCGGCGCTCGCGGGGTTTTGTCACGGTCCTGCCACAGGCGCCTCCCCGATCGGCCGAAAGCGCACGTCAGGCCCCTACTCTGACCGCTTCGCCGCCCCTCTGCCGAGCGATCGGGGGCGGTTGTCGGGAGGGGATCGCATGACGGAAAACATGACGGGCGGGGCCAATGAGCCTGATGAGCACAAGGGTGCAACTGAGGCCACAGGGGCGGCCGGGGCAAAGAAGGCCGACGCAGCCGCTGCACCGGGCCCCGGGACTTCGGCGGGAGCTGCCGCGCAACGAGGCGGTCAGCACGTCGGGCAGGGGCCCGCGCCGCAGCCCGCCGCGCAGTCGGCGGCTCCGCGACCGAGCGTCGAGCAGGCCAGGATGGCCCAGCACGTGGAGCGCCAGCGGTACTGGGAGGCGCAGCAGGCCGCCCGCCAAGCGGAGCGCCTGGCCCGGAAGCGGGCCCGGAGCATCGACTGGTCCGCCGCGCTGCGGCCCGTCGAGCCGGTGCCGATCCGCACCGAGACCCTCATCGCCGCCCTGGCGAGCGGCCTCATCGCCGCCCTGCTGCTCGGCGACGGGGTCGGTCCGGGGCTCCTGATCGCCGCCGTGCCCGCCGTCGCGGCGGCCTACGTCGCCGCCCGTGCCGCGGGGCGCCGGCCCCGGCCGTGGACCCTGGTGTGGGGGGTCGGCAGCCTGGCGCTGCTCGTCGTACCGGCGCTGCGGGAGTCGGCTTGGCCCTCCACACTGGCGATCCTGGCCGCCATCGGTCTCGGCGCCCTCGCCCTCTTCGGCAGCCGCACCTGGCCCGGGGTGCTGCTCAGCCCCCTCGGACTCCTCGAAGCGGCGCCGACCGGGGTCCGGTGGGCGTGGCAGGGAGTGCGGGCGCGGCGCACCGGGAACGCCCGGAACGTGTGGCCCGTTGTGAAGGCAGCGGGTGTGGGAATCGCCCTGCTGGTGGTCTTCGGAGCACTGTTCGCGTCCGCCGACGCGGCGTTCGCCGATGTCCTCGGTGGGGTGGTTCCCGACGTGTCCGTGTCGGACGGTCCGGTGCGGGTGGCGCTCTTCGTGCTCGGCGTGGTCGTGGCCCTCGCGGCCGCCCGAGCCGCGGGCGCACCGCTGCGCTGGGACCGCGTCACCGTGGCTCCCGGCACGCCCCGGTCCCCGGTGGAGTGGGCGCTTCCACTGGTGCTGCTCAACTTGCTCTTCGCCGGCTTCATCGGCGTCCAGCTCGCCGTCCTCTTCGGCGGGTACGGCAACGTGAAGGAGCGCACCGGTCTGCTCCCGGCTGAGTACGCCCGGCAGGGGTTCTGGCAGCTGCTGTGGGCCACGGTTCTCACGCTCGTGGTGATCGCCCTCGCCCTGCGCTGGGCGCCGCGTTCGGGACCCCGGGACAGGCGGCTCGTGCGCGGTGTGCTGGGTGCGCTGTGCCTGCTCACGCTGGTCGTGGTGGCTTCCGCGGTGCGCCGCATGGACTTCTACGTGCACGCCTTCGGACTCACCCGGCTCCGGGTGTCGGTGGTCACGATGGAGCTGTGGCTCGGCGTGGTGATCGTACTGATCATCGCGGCCGGGGTCTTCGGCGCGCGGTGGCTGCCCCGGGCCGTGATGGCGAGCGCGGGGGCCACCGTACTGGCCCTCGGGCTGCTGTCACCGGACGGGATGGTCGCGGAGAGCAACGTCGGACGCTACACGGAGCAGGGCAAGATCGACCTCGCGTACTTCCAGTCGCTGTCCGCGGACGCCGTGCCCGCACTGGACCGGCTGCCGGAACCACTGCGTTCCTGCGCGCTGCGCGGCATCAACGACGACCTGGCGGACGAGGGCGAGGTGCCGTGGTACGGCATGAGCCTGGGCGACCGCCGGGCCCGCGAGATCCTGCGGGAGCGTCCGGTGAAGGCATCCTTCGAGACGTGCGCGGGGCTCGGCACCTTCAGGAGCCGGAGCGAGTACTGATCGGCCGGACGCTCGGCCCAAGCCCAAGCCCAAGCCCAAGCCGAGGCCGGAGGCCGGGGCCTGCGCCGGGAGGCCGTACGGGCTGTCCGTACGGCCTCCCGGCGCGCCGTCACGCCGCCGAACCTGCCTGCGCGGCCGCGCCGTTGAGGGCCTCCAGGTCGCTCGCGCGGACCCGGATCACCAGGGTCGCCGACAGCAGGGCGACGGCCGCCATGGCGACGGCGGCGATGAACGCGGTGGAGATGCCCTGGGTCAGCACCGCGTGCCCCCAGGCCCCGGGCAGCCGTCGGCTCTCCTTGAACGCGGCCAGCTGGTCCGGGTCGGCGTGGGCCAGGAAGTCGGGGATCTGCCGGTCTGCCTCCGTCCGGCTCGCGGTGCCGAAGACGGTGACCAGGATGGACAGGCCGAGCGAGCCGCCCACCTGCTGGCTGGCGTTGAGGAGCCCGGACGCCGCGCCCGCTTCCTCGGGGGCCACTCCGGAGACGGCGGTCAGGGTGAGGGTCACGAAGTTCAGGCCCATGCCGAAACCGAAGAGCAGCATGGGTCCGAGGACGCCGGACACGTACGAGGAATCGGTCCGGATGAAGGTCAGCCAGGCCAGGCCGCAGCCGACCAGCGTGGAGCCGACGACCATGAAGGGCTTGGGGCCGAAGCGCGGCAGCAAGCGCTGCGAGAGGCCGGCGGCGGCGCCGATCGCGACGGTTACCGGCAGGAAGGCGAAGCCGGACCTGATCGGGGAGAAGCCCAGGACGTTCTGGACGAACTGCACGATGAAGAAGAACATGCCGAACATCGCAGCGGCGAGGCTGAGCATGATCAGGTAGGTGCCCGCGCGGTTGCGGTCGGCGAACATCCGCAGGGGCGTGATCGGTTCGCGCGCCCGGGACTCGACGAGGGCGAAGAGCGCGAGCAGGACGACGGCGGCGGCGAAGGAGCCGAGGGTCAGCCCGTCGCGCCAGCCGTTCTCGGAGGCCCGGATGAAGCCGTAGACGAGCGAGGCCATGCCGCTGGTGGAGGTGAGCGCGCCCGCGAGGTCGAAGCGGCCGGGGTGGCGTTCGGATTCGCTGATGTACAGCGGGGCGAGGACCACGATCAGGGCGCCGATGGGGACGTTGACGAAGAGCACCCAGCGCCAGTCGAGCCACTCGGTGAGCATGCCGCCGGTGAGGAGGCCCAGGGCGCCGCCGCCCGCGGAGACGGCGGCGAACACCCCGAAGGCCCGGTTGCGTGCGGGCCCTTCCGGGAACGTCGTCGTGATCAGGGCGAGGGCGGTGGGGGAGGCGATGGCCCCGCCGGCCCCTTGGAGGGCGCGGGCCGCCAGCAGGTGCCAGGGTTCCTGAGCGAAGCCGCCGAGCAGGGAGGCGAGGGTGAAGAGCAGGATTCCGGCCATGAACACGCGGCGCCGGCCCAGGATGTCGCCCGCCCGGCCGCCGAGCAGCAACAGGCCGCCGAAGGTCAGGGTGTAGGCGCTCAGCACCCAGGAGAGGTCGGTGGTGGAGAAGGACAGGGCGTCCTGGATGTGCGGGAGCGCGATGTTCACGATGGTGGCGTCCAGGACCACCATGAGCTGGCACGCGGCGATGACGGCCAACGCCACTCCGGGGCGGCCTTCGCGCCGGGCGGCGCCCGGTATCCGGGGCTTGGCGAGTTGCGGACTTGTCACTGAGGATCCCCCCAAAGTGAAATAGTGAACGCATTCGTTCACTGCGGGGCCCAAGGTAGGAGCTGCGATCTAGTGAACGCAAGCGTTCATTAAGGCTGGAAACGTGTGCGACCGGCGGGTGGATCGGGCGGAGGTGGCGGCAGTGGTGGATTCGAGCTGGTCAGCTCGGTCACTGGGGCGCAGACGGGGGGTCGAGCTGGACTCGGCGATTCTCGACGCGGCCCTGGAGCAGTTGAGCACCGTCGGCTGGAACGGGCTCACGATGGAGGGGGTGGCCGCGGGGGCCCGTACCGGCAAGGCCGCCGTCTACCGGCGCTGGTCCTCGAAGGCGGACCTCGTCGCGGACGTGCTGCGGGCGGGGCTGCCGCCGCTCGGTGAGATCCCCGATCACGGCTCCATCCGGGCGGACCTCGTCGTCCTGTGCCGTGGCATGCGGGACGCGATGATCTCGCGCGCCGGAACCGCTCTTCGCTCGGTCCTTCACGAATGCGACACGGTGAGCGCCGACCGGTTCCACGAACTGATCCGGACCGGGCTCACGGAACCCTCCCACCGGCTCTTCCTCGCATTGGTGCAGCGTGGAATCGAGCGTGGTGACGTCCGGCCGGATGCCACCGGGGCCTTCGTCGCGGACGTCATCCCGGCGCTCATGATGTACCGGTCGAAGGTGTGCGGCAGCGAATGGGGGGACCCGGACATCCGGGAAATGATCGACCAGGTCCTGATGCCGCTGCTCCGTGCGTGAGCCAGGACCGGCCCGGGGTGTGCAGGCGGCGCCGGGCGGCGTAACCTTGCTGGCGCCATGCCGTACGAAGCACCCACACACGCCGTCGAACGCTCCCTCCGCGCAACCACCGGCGCCAAGGTCGTAGCCGGGGTCGACGAAGTCGGACGAGGGGCCTGGGCCGGACCCGTCACCGTGTGCGCGGCCGTCACCGGCCTGCGCCGCCCGCCCGAAGGCCTCACCGACTCCAAGCTGATCACTCCCAAGCGGCGCGACAAGCTCGCGGTCGTCCTGGAGGGCTGGGTGACGGCGCACGCCCTCGGGCACGCCTCCCCGCAGGAGATCGACGAGTTGGGGATGACCGCCGCGCTGCGGCTCGCCGCGGTGCGCGCCCTGGAGGCGCTGCCCGTTCGGCCCGACGTGGTGATCCTCGACGGCAAGCACGACTACCTCGGCGCTCCGTGGCGGGTCCGCACGGTGATCAAGGGCGACCAGTCCTGCGTCGCCGTCGCCGCGGCCTCGGTCATCGCCAAGGTGTGGCGCGACCGGATGATGGCCGGACTCGGCGAACCGGGCGACGGCATCGAGGACTTCGCCTTCGGCGCCAACGCCGGATACCCCTCGCCCGTGCACCGGGCGGCGCTCGAGGAGCGGGGGCCCACCGCGTACCACCGGCTCTCGTGGTCCTACCTGGACGCACTGCCCCGGTGGCGCCACCTCAAAAAGGTGCGCCGCAGCGAGGAATCGCTCGAACTGGAAAACGGAGGCCAGCTCGGCTTCGAATTCTGATCGCACTCACGTGCGGCCCACCGGTACGTTTCGCACCGGTGTTTGATTGATGTCCACTCATGCCTCTCACCCACGAGGAGCCTCAGATTCACGAGAGTGCCCAGGGTCCCCGCGTCACCCCGGCCGCGAGCCGCACCGCGCAGACCCCCCGCCCCGTACCTGGTCCGCGTCCGGCCGCCGTACCCCGGCCCGGGCGTCCCGGTCCCGTCCGGCCCGCTCCGCCCGCCCAGCGCGTGCCGCAGCAGGCCACCTCCGGAACCCCCTCCGTCACCCCGGCCGCGCCCGCGGCCCCCACCGCACCGTCGGTCTCCGCCGCGGTGCCGCAGATCCAGCTGATCCCGGCTTCGGCCGAGGGCGCGCTGGACGCGGCCGAAGAGGCCGTGGACCTGTTGCTCGACACCGGCCGCGCGCCGGGCGACATCCTGGTGCTCACCAGCGGCGACCCGCACCCGTGGGCGGCGCACGAGCTGTCCTTCGGCGAAAGCGCGTACTGGGCCCAGCAGGACGCCCGGGACGACGTCTTCTACGCGGACGCGGCGCACGTACAGCGCGCCACCGGCCGCCCGGTCGTGGTCTTCGCGGCCAACGGCGGAACGGCCGACGCGATCGCGGCGGCCCTGCCGGTCGCGCTCACGCGTGCCGGTGCGCTGCTGGTCGTGTGCGGCGACCCGGAGCGGATCAACTCGGTGCTGGGCGCGGGCGTCTGACGTCCCGTTCCCGGCCGCCCGCGGGCGAGCAGCGGGGCGGGCCCTGTGCCGGCCCCGCCGCGGCCCGCGGTTCCCGCGCTGCCCCGCGCCGCGTGCGCACGCGGCGCGGGGCAGGCGTGGGGCGCGGTGCCTTGGCCGGGGTTCAGCGGGCGGCGGTACGGCGCAGTGCCTCGGCCGCGCCCCCACCGGTGCGCAGGGTCAGCGGAGCCGGATCCGACACGATCTCGCCGATCCGGACCGGCCGGGAATCCGAACTGGGCTGCCGGCCGCCCCGGCCCTCGCCCAGCACCTGCCAGCCGCCCCGGGTCAGGGTGATGTACGCGCCGCAGCGCAGCCCGTGCAGGGTGCAGGCGTCCCGCAGCCCCCACATCCAGGCCCCGTCCTCCTCGGTCCAGCGCTCGTCGCCGTCGCGGCAGTAGAGCAGCACGGCCGTCCGCACCGGCGTCCGTCTGCGAAGGTCGTGGGGCAGCACCCGGCGCAGCCGCGCCAGCAGTGCGTTGCGGTACTCCCAGCCGTCCGCCGACACGGCGCCCTGGACGAACGAGGCACTTGCGACGAGCCGTTCCTCGGGGCCGAGCACCGCGATCACGGCGGTCGATGGCACCGGAGCGTGGCGGGAGTGCAGCCCGCTGACGACCTCGCGCGGATTGCGCAGCAGGGGGACCCCGGCGGCGGTCCATTCGGCGGGCTCCAGCAGTCTGCCGTGCCGGCTGGGCCCGCCGGTGATCATGCCCGGCGAGGTGGTCGCGGGCGGGGCGAATCCGAAGGTCACGGTCCTCCCTCCGGGTACACGAGCCGCTGATGGGCACAGCTGGGTTGCGGGCACGCCGCAGCGCGGCCATCACGAGCGCCGACGGGCCGAGCGGGAACACTGCAATTCTCGCGCGGCCCGCGAGCATGCGGCAACGAGCAATCGGCACCGCGGACCGTAATTGGCCGGTATGCCGTTCATATCCTTGCCCCGCCACGCCGACGATGACGCATCCGGTTACGGCTGGACCGCCAGTACCAGCGGAAACACCTCCTGAGCGCCGGCCCGCCGGAGCAGTCGGGCGGCGACGGCCAGGGTCCATCCGCTCTCCGCGCGATCGTCCACGAGGAGCACGGGACCGGGGGTCTCCGCGAGCGTCGCAGCGAGCTCAGGAGGCACGGTCAAGGCCTGGTGGAGTCCCCGCACGCGCTGAGCGCTGTTGGAGGAGGGCAGCCCGTACTCCGGCACCTGATCGGTGTACGCGAGCGACCCGAGCAGGGGCATGCGGCCCACCTCGGCGATCCGCGCGGCCAGCGATCCGATCAGCTGGGGCTTGCTCCGCGAGGGCAGGGCCACCACCCCCACGGGCCGCGCGGGCGCGCCCGGCGCCCCCGAGGCCCAGCCACCGGGTCCTCGCGCCCAGTCCGCCAGCACGGCCACCACGGCCTGGGCGACATCGTCCGGAATCGGTTGGTCGGCGGTCTGCGCCGCCAGCATCGGGCGCAGCCGGTTGCCCCACCCGATGTCGGACAGCCGCCCCAGGGCCCGCCCCGTCGAGGCCTGCTCCCCGGCGGGGATGCGCCCCTTGAGGTCCACCCCGACCGCCGCCAGACCGGTCGGCCACATCTTGCGCGGATCCAGCTCCACGCCCGGGCGCCCCAGCTCACCGCGCGCGGTGTCCAGCGCCGTCGAGGACACCTCCACCGTGAAGCGGGCCCCCGCGCAGTTGTCGCAGCGGCCGCACGGAGCGGCCTGCTCGTCGTCCAACTGGCGCCGCAGGAACTCCATCCGGCAGTCGGTGGACGCCGCGTAGTCGCGCATCGCCTGCTGTTCGGCCGCGCGCTGGCGCGCCACCCACGCGTACCGCTCGGCGTCGTACGCCCACGGCTCACCTGTCGAGGTCCAGCCGCCCTTCACCCGGTGCACCGCCCCGTCCACGTCGAGCACCTTGAGCATGGTCTCCAGCCGGGTCCGCCGCAGGTCGACCAGGGGCTCCAGCGCGGGCAGCGACAACGGCCGCCCGGCCTGGGCCAGCACGTCCAGAGTGCGGCGGACCTGCTCCTCCGGCGGGAAGGCCACCGACGCGAAGTACTGCCAGATCGCCTCGTCCTCGCGGCCGGGCAGCAGCAGCACCTCGGCGTGCTCCACGCCGCGGCCGGCCCGGCCGACCTGCTGGTAGTAGGCGATCGGCGACGACGGAGAACCCAGGTGGACCACGAAGCCGAGGTCGGGCTTGTCGAATCCCATGCCCAGCGCGGAGGTCGCCACCAGGGCCTTGACCCGGTTGGCCTGGAGGTCGTTCTCCGCCTGCTCGCGGTCCGCGTTCTCGGTCTTGCCCGTGTACGAGGAGACGGTGTGCCCGCGGTGCCGCAGGTACGCCGTCACCTCCTCGGCGGCGGCCACCGTCAGCGTGTAGATGATCCCGGACCCCGGCAGATCGCCCAGGTGGTCGGCGAGCCACGCCAGCCGGTGCGCGGCGTCGGGCAGCGCGAGCACGGCCAGGCTCAGGCTCTCCCGGTCCAGCGGACCGCGCAGGACCAGCGCGTCCGTGGCCGCTCCGGTGCCCAGCTGCTCCGCGACGTCGGCCGTCACCCGCGCGTTGGCCGTCGCCGTCGTCGCGAGCACCGGCACACCGGGCGGCAGGTCCGCGAGCATCGTGCGCAGTCGCCGGTAGTCGGGCCGGAAATCGTGCCCCCAGTCCGAGATGCAGTGCGCCTCGTCCACCACCAGGAGACCGGTGGCGGCGGAGAGCTTGGGGAGCACCTGGTCGCGGAAGTCCGGATTGTTCAGCCGCTCGGGGCTCACCAGCAGGACGTCCACCTCTCCGGCGGCCACCTCGGCCTGGATCCCCTCCCACTCCTCCGGGTTGGCGGAATTGATGGTGCGGGCCCGGATCCCGGCGCGGGCCGCCGCTTCGACCTGATTGCGCATCAGCGCGAGCAGGGGGGAGACGATCACGGTGGGTCCGGCCCCGCTCGCCCGCAGCAGCGAGGTCGCGACGAAGTACACGGCGGACTTGCCCCAGCCGGTCCGCTGGACCACCAGAGCCCGGCGCTTGTGCGCGACCAGGGCTTCGATCGCCCGCCACTGGTCCTCACGCAGCCGAGCGGTGCCCGTCGGATCGCCGACGAGGCGGGCGAGAACGGAATCGGCGGAAGACCTCAGGTCAGGGTTCATGCCCCCATGCAACCCGATGCCTGTGACATCGCGCCAATGGCACCTCCGTGCCTGTGGATAAAGTTATCCACAGGGGTTTCCCGATCGGAGAGATCACGGGACCGTCGAGCCATGACGAAGAACCAGGAATCACCCGACCCGTCCGGAATCAGGCCCCGCAAGGCGTCTCCCGGAAAGCCACCGACCAAGCCCGGCGCCCGGCGCACCAACCAGTCCGTCGTCCGGCCCGCCGTCAACCACGCCGCTCTCGCGGGCGCGCCGGCCGCTCCGGCCGGCGACCCGCAGATCACCCTGCGCAGCCCGGCCGAGCTGGCCGACGCCCTGCCCTACATGCTCGGCTTCCACCCCACCGACTCCCTCGTCATGGTGGCCGTGCACGGCGAGGGCGGCCGCTTCGGCGGTCGGCTGCGGGTCGGCATTCCCGCCGACCACGGGGAATGGGAGGACACCGCCCGCCAGGTCGCCGACTGCCTGGTGCTCGGCAGCGAACGGCGCGGGGGCAAGCCCGACGGCATCGTCGTCTTCCTCTGCCAGGATCCGCGGGGCGGGGAGAGCGGGCAGCGCGTGATGACCCGGCTGCGCCCCTTCGCCCAGCGCATCCGGCTGGCCTGCGGATCGCTGGACGTGCCCGTGCTGGAGGCCCTGTGCGTCTCCGGCGGGCGGTACTGGTCCTACTGCTGCCCCGACGCCCGGTGCTGCCCGGCGGAGGGGACCGCCCTGAGCGTGCCGGGAACCTCGGTCATGGCAGCGGCCGCCACCTACGCCGGGCTCCGGGTCCGCGGTTCGCTGCAGGAGATCGAAGGCCGCATGGCACCGCTGCGCGGACCCCTCGCCGACGAGCAGGAGCGGGCCCTGGACCGGGCCGCCACCGCCCTGGTGCCGAAGATCCTCGACGGAGCCACCCGGGAGGAGGTGGGCGCGGACACCTTGGACCTCGCCCGGACGGTGATGCGGCGGCTCACCCTCGCCCCGCCCGCCGACGGCGGGCCCTGCGCCGAGGACTGGGACGACGCGCTCCTCGGACACGACGAGGCGGCTTCCCTCATCCTCGGCCTCCAGGACCGCGAGATCAGGGACATCGCCGCGGAGTGGATGGAGGACGAGGAAGCGGCCCCGGCGCTGCGTCTGTGGCGCGCCCTCGCCCGCCGCTGTGTCGGCGCCTACGGCGAGCACGCGGCCGCCCCGCTGACCCTGGCGGGCTGGGTCTCGTGGTCCACCGGCGACGAGCCGACCGCCCGCATCGCCCTGGGACTGGCCCTGCGGGCCGATGCCGACTACCGCTTCGCCCAACTCCTGCACCACGCCTGCAACGAAGGCCTCGACCCGGAAGACCTCCGCGCCTGCTTGCGCGCGGAGCGGGGCCGCCGCGAGCCGCGCCGCAAGCGCGCCGCCGCCGTCACCCGCCCGCCGGGGCGCCGCACCCGGGCCACCCGTCGCGAGCCGCGCCCCACGGCGGGGAGCGAGCAGTGAACCGGCACCGGGCTGCGCGGCACCGCGCACCGCGGCGCGGCCTGGGCGACGCGGCGGCCGTACGACGTGCGGCGCACCGCTGGTGGAGCGCGGCGGGCGCCGCCTTCGGCCGCCGCGAAGCCGCCGCCCGCGCGCAGCCGCCCCCATCGGCCGTGTCCCGGGCGGGGGTGAGGGCGTTCAGCTGTGGGGTGGCGGGGCCCTGGTCGAGCCGCCGCCCTGCGCAACCGACCGGAACGCAGACAAGGCGACGCATGGTGCACCCCGTTCCCCCCGCCCGACGGCCCGAGTTGCCGCCCGTGCACGGCGCCCTCATCTGCGTCGCCGCTCCCTGTCTCGTCATCTCGCCCGAACACGGGCAGCTGACCGGGCACGGGGTGGACGGGATCTACCGTTCCGGCCGCCGGCTGCTGTCCCGCTGCGTGCTGCGGATCGGCGGCCGCGACCCGGTCGCCGTGCAGGGCCGCAGCCTCGGCGCCGACCGGGCCGCCTTCACCGCGACCGTCCGCATCGGCGCGGAACCGGGGCCCGACCCGGACATCGGCGTGGAGCGGATCCGGCACGCCGACGGCACCGAGCGGATCACCCTGCGCAGCTACACCGCCCGCCGGGTGCGGCTGCCCGTGGAGATCTCGCTCGCCACCGACCTGGCCGAACTGGCCGCTATCACCACCGGGCGCGGGGGGCCCGAACTGCCCGCCGCCGTGCACGCCGGGGGCCTGCGCTGGAGTACGGGCCGGGTCCAGGCGGTCACGACGGCGGACCCCGCTCCCGATGACGCGCTCGCCGCGACCGGCCTGCTGCGCTGGCAGCTGGAGCTGGCGCCCGGGGAGTCCCACACCATCGAACTGCGGACCTCCCAGGACCGGGGCGCGCGGGCCTCCGCCGGGCAGGTCGCGAACCCCCTCGCCCCCGCCAGCGCCGAGTGCGACGACCCCAGGGTCGGCCCCTGGCTCCGGACCGGCATCGACGACCTGGGAGCCCTGCTGCTCAGGGATACCGGGGATCCCTCCGACGCCTTCGCCGCGGCAGGTGTCCCGTGGCGCTGCGGGCTGGCTCCGGCCGAATCGCTGTGGGCCGCCCGGATGGCGCTTCCCCTCGGCACCGGCCTCGCCGCAGCGACCCTGCGCGTCCTGGCCCGGACCCAGGAGACCGGACAGGGACCCGGCGCCGGGAAGATCCCGGGGCCGTTGCGGGCCGCCGGGCCGCAGCTACCGCCCGGCTGCACCGGCACGGAGGCGACGCTGGCCTTCCCCGCGGTGCTCGCCGAGGCCCGGCGCTGGGGGCTGGCGGAACCGGAGGTGGAGCGGCTGCTGCCCACGGCGGAGCGGTGCCTGGACTGGCTGCGCGGGGCACTGTCCGAGGACGGTTTCCTGGCCGACCCCGATCCCGGGCCGCGGCGCTGCGAGACACAGGCCCACGCGCACCGGGCCGCGCTGCTCGGGGCAGACCTGCTCGACGGGTGCGGGCGGCCCGGCGCCGAGGAATGGCGCGAGTGGGCCGCCGCCCTGCGGAGCCGCTTCGCGCGGGCCTTCTGGCTCGACGGTCCGGACGGGGGCCGGCCCGCGGCGGCGCTGCATCCGGACGGGAGACCGCTGCCCCGGCTGACCGGAGCGGCGGCGCACCTGCTGGACACCGGACTACTGGGCGGCGGGCGGCTCGCGCCCGGCCTGCTGGACCGGATCCGGACCGAGCAGCTGGCCCGCCTGCTGAGTGCGCCGGCGATGGACTCCGGCTGGGGGCTGCGCAGCATGGCGGTGCGGGAGCCGGGACACAACCCGTTCGGTCACCACTCGGGCGCCGTGCGGGCGTACGAAAGCGCCGTCGCGGTGGCGGGGCTGGCGGCCGCCGCCTTCGAGAAGGAGGCGGTCGGGCTGCTCCGGGGCCTCCTGGACGCGGCGGAGCGCTTCGGGTACCGGTTGCCCGAGATGTACGCCGCCGAGCAGCGCACGGCGGGCAGCGCTCCGCTACCGCACCCGGCGGCCTGTCGGCCGGCCGCCGTCGCCGCTGCCGCCGCGATCCACGTACTGGCCGCGCTGGCCGGGATCCGCCCCGACGCCCCCGCGGGCACGGTGGCGCTGGCTCCGCTGCCCGGTGCGCCGCTCGGAGAGGTGCGGCTCTCCGGACTGCGGGTGGCGGGGGAGCCCTTCGCGGTCCGCATCAGCCGGCTGGGTCTGGGCATGGTGGAGGAGGCCTCCGATGCACTGCAACTGGGCGTCTGACGCCCTTCGGATGCGACGCACGGCCCGCGCCGCACCCCCGAGGGCGGGCCACGAGGAGTCCGGCCTGTCGAGAGTGGTCTTCCGGATCACCAAAGCGCTGTTTATCGTCAGGCAGACGACTATGATCGCCGCATGTCGCCCTACGACCCGTCGGCCTTTCCGCCCTTCGCCGTCACCGTCGACCTGGTCGTGCTCACCGTGCGGCGCCACGCGCTTTGCGCGCTGGTCGTGCGACGGGGTGAGCAGCCGTTCCAGGGACGATGGGCGCTGCCCGGCGGCTTCGTCCGCGGCGACGAGGACCTGGCGGCCGCGGCCGCGAGGGAGCTCTCGGAGGAGACCGGACTGTGCGCCCACGAGTCGGCCGCAGGCGGCGACGCCGGGCACGGCGCGCATCTGGAACAGCTCGCCACCTACGGTGACCCGCGGCGGGATCCGCGGATGCGGGTGGTCAGCGTGGCGCACCTGGTGCTGGCCCCCGACCTGCCCGCGCCCCGGGCCGGAGGGGACGCCAACAGCGCGCGCTGGGCCCCCGTCGACGAAGTGCTCGCCACCGCCGAGGAGGCGTCCACGGGACTCGCCTTCGACCACGCGCGGATCCTGGGGGACGGGGTGGAGCGGGCCCGGTCGAAGATTGAATACTCCTCGCTGGCCACGGCCTTCTGCCCGCCCGAGTTCACCGTGGGTGAGCTGCGCCGGGTGTACGAGGCGGTGTGGGGCGTGGCTCTGGACCCGCGCAACTTCCACCGCAAGGTCACCGGCACGCCGGGGTTCCTGGTCCCGGCCGGAGGAACGACGACCCGTCAGGGCGGTCGGCCCGCCCAGCTGTTCAGGGCCGGGGGAGCCACCCTGCTCAACCCGCCGATGCTGCGGCCGGAAGTCTGATACCCGGAAGTCTGTTACTCGGACGTCTGATTCCCCGGAGCCCGACACCCGGGAGTCCGCCGTCCGGGAGACCGCCCCCAGGCAGTGCCTCCCTGGGGAGACCACCCTCCCGGCTTCTGGTGGGCGAAAGTCAGACGATCCGACACCGCCGCGGTGCGGTTCCGGGGCAAAAAGGACATATCGCGTTATCTTTCCCGTGGTACTCACACTGCCGCACAGTGGTCTCACACCCCGCGAGAGAAGCGATGCTCCAGGCCATCGGACTCACCAGTGCACCCCGCCGAGACCTTCCGCCCAGGGTGGACGACCTCACCTTCGAGGCCCGCCCCGGTCAGGTCACCGCCCTGTTGGGCGCGCCCGGTTCGGGCAAGACCACCGCGCTCCGGCTCATGCTCGAACTCGAACCGGGCCGGGGCGTCACGTACTTCCGCGGGCGCCCCCTGCACCGGATTCCGCACCCGGGGCGCGAGGTCGGCGTCCTGCTCGGCGATGTGCCCGGGCACCCCGCCCGCACGGTCCGCGGGCAGTTGCGGATGCTCTGCGCCGCCGCCGGGGTCCCGGCCTCCCGGGCGGACGCCATGCTCGAAGTCGTCGGCATCGCGGGCCTGCGCGACCAGCGGCTCGGGTCGCTCTCACTCGGCATGGACCGCCGGGTCGGGATCGCCGCCGCCCTGCTGGCCGATCCGTGCACCCTGCTCCTCGACGAGCCCGCCGCCGGGCTCTCCCCCCGGGAGCGGAACTGGCTGCACGGGCTGCTGCGCGGGCACGCTTCCCTCGGCGGAGCGGTGCTGTTCACCACCGACGACGCCAAGGAAGCCGCCCGCAGCGCCGACCGCGTGGTCAGCATCGAGGCGGGGCGCCTCGTGGCCGACCAGGACGCCGCCGACTTCGCCCGGACCCGGCTGCGCCCGCGAGTGGCCGTAAGGACCCCGCACGCCGCCCGGCTCGCCGACGTACTGGGCCGCGAGGCGCGGGCCGCCCAGCGGGCCGTCGAGGTCGTCGAGGAGAGCGGCAGCCGCCTCTCCGTCTACGGCAGTACCTGCGCCGAAGTCGGCGAGGCCGCCTTCCGGCACGGCGTGCTCGTCCACCAGCTCGCCGACGAGACCGGCGACAGCGGGACACCGGTACCTCAGGCCCGTACCGCGACCGCCCCGGGCGCGACCGCCTCGGGCGCTACCGTCACGGCCGCGGCCGGTGGACAGGAGGCCGCGGTCCCCGGTGCCCGCGTCCCGGCCCGCACCGGGGGCGTCGAAGGGCGCGGGGGCCGGCCGGGCTCCCCGCGGCCCGCGTCACCCGTTCGGCGCGTGGGCGGTCCCCTGCGGCCGCTGCGCTACGAGCTGCGCCGCGCCTTCGGCACCGCCACCCCGCTGCTGACGGCCGCCGTGGTGGTGGCCGTCTCCGTGGTCACCGCCCTGCTGCTCGCCCGGCTCGGGCACACACCGCAGAACCGCCTGCTCGCCGCGTGGCCCGAGCCGTTCCCGCTGCCGCCCGCAGCCCTCGGCGCCGGACTGCTCGGCGCCCTGGCCTTCGGCGAGGAGTACCGGTATCCCGCGCTCGCCGCCGACCGCGGCACCGTGCCGCGCCGACTGGGCCTGCTCATCGCCAAGCTCGGGGTCTGCGGGGCTCTCGCGCTGCTGCTCGGCGCCCTCGCGGTCACGGCCGACGCGGCCGCCCTCGCGCTGGTCTTCGACCGGGGGCCGCTGCGGCCCCCGGCGCAGTGGATCGCCCCCGCCGCCGCGTGGGCCGGCCTGCTCGTCGGCTGCGCGTGGTCCGGGGTGCTGGCCGCCGGGGTGTTCCGCTCCGCCCTGGCGGGCCTGGGCGCGGTGGTCTCCGTACCGCTGCTCGTCGTACCGCTCCTGCGCAAGGCCCTCGACGGTCCGTCCGCCTACCCCGCGTCCGGGCTGGCGGCCCGACTGCGCGGCCTGTCCTGGGCGCAGTGGCCCCCCGAGGCCGACCGGCTCGTGCTCGGGGCCCTGCGCGTGATGGCCCAGCCCGTGGGCGCGGCCCTGGCGCTGTCCCTGCTGGTCCTGTTGTGCGCCTACGGGTTCACCGGCCTGCGCGGCCGCGTCCGTTGGTGACCGGTGCGAAGCGCAACCGGGACACCGGGCGACCGTTGGAGCCCGGTTCACTCGAACAGGATCGCAAGTCCTTGTAAAAAGCCCGGTTCTTTACGATAAGTCGTCAATTGCGTAGGGGGCACCGATCACCCTTTCGTGTGCTTTTCACCAAAGACCTCAAGGGTCGCCGGAGCACGGCCGACAAAGGATTCGTGAGTACCCTTGCGCACACCATGATGACCGCCGCCCGCCACGCCGACACCGGCCTCGCCGGCCCGGGCGAGCTCGACCGCTACCCCTACGCGGAGGCCTCCGGCACCGACCGCGTCGGTGCACCCCACTGGGACGGAGCCGACGTCGAGTTGAGCCGGGTGGGCCGCCGCACGGCGGGCAGCCGTGGCCGCGGGCTGCACGGCCAACTCGTCCAGCAGCTCGGCCAGATGATCGTCTCCGGCGACCTCGGAGCGGACCGTCCGCTGGTCCCCGAGGAGATCGGGCAGCGTTTCGAGGTCTCCCGCACGGTCGTCCGCGAATCGCTGCGGGTCCTGGAGGCCAAGGGCCTCGTCAGCGCCCGCCCCAACGTCGGCACCCGGGTCCGCCCGGTCGCCGACTGGAACCTGCTCGACCCGGACATCATCGAGTGGCGCGCCTACGGACCCCAGCGCGACGACCAGCGGCGCGAGCTGAACGAGATGCGCTGGACGATCGAGCCCCTCGCCGCCCGCCTCGCCGCCGGCCACGGCCGCCCCGACATCCAGCAGCGGCTCGCCGACATGGTCGAGATCATGGGCCACGCCCTCGGCCAGGGCGACGGGATCACCTTCGCCCGCGCGGACAACGAGTTCCACTCCCTGCTCATCCAGGTCGCCGGCAACCGGATGCTGGAGCACCTCTCGGGCATCGTCTCCTGCGCCCTCCAGGTGTCCGGCAGCCCGATCACCGCCTGCGAGCGCCCGAGCGAGAGCGGCGTCGCGCACCACGCGCGGATGGTCGAGGCGATCGCCGCGGGCGACGCCACCGGCGCGGAGACCGCGATGCGCCAGCTCCTGACGGTCCATCCGGAGGTCGAGCGCGTGGTTCCCGCACCGCGCGAGCACTGACGCACCCGGCCGCGGACCGGCGCGAGGAGCGCGAGGATGGGATGGACGCATGTCGCCGGGCCCGGTCGGGTCCGGCGACACCGGCGTCCGGGCGACGCGAACTCGGGGACCCGTGCCCGAATGACCGGCATGGGAGCACGCGGGATGTGACTCGGGCCACGAAGATTGGGCGTAACGCTCTGCGAGGTCACGCGATGACCTAAGAGGTGATGGCCGACGGAAGGAACACAGCAGCCGTTCCCGGTGCTGTGCAGCTCCCCGGCCGTTCCCCGCGCCGCCGGCCCATCCCCAGTCGGTGGTCGTCGGCTCCGGTTCAGGACCAGGCCGGGGTCGGAAGCCGTTTCCATCGTTCCGAGAGGTTGTTCGTGTCGGCCAGCACATCCCGTACGCTCCCGCCGGAGATCGCCGAGTCGGATTCCGTGATGGCTCTCATCGAGCGGGGCAAGGCCGAGGGGCAGATCGCCGGCGATGACGTGCGTCGGGCCTTCGAGGCTGACCAGATTCCGCCGACCCAGTGGAAGAATGTTCTGCGCAGCCTCAACCAGATCCTCGAGGAAGAGGGTGTGACGCTGATGGTCAGTGCCGCGGAGTCGCCCAAGCGCCCTCGGAAGAGCGTGGCGGCGAAGAGCCCCGCCAAGCGGACGGCCACGAAGACGGTCACGGGGAAGACGGCGGCCGCTCCCGTCGCTCCCACGGCCCCCGGGGCCGGGGCGGCGGACCCGGAGCAGGCGGACGCGCTCGCGGAGGTAAGCGGCTCGCAGGACGTGACGGCGGCGGGGACCGAAGCCGAGCCTCCCGCGCCCGCCAAGAAGGCGGCGGCGAAGAAGACCGCGGCCAAGAAGACGGCGGCCAAGAAGACCACCGCCAAGAAGACCGCGGCGAAGAAGACGGCGGCCAAGAAGGACGGCGACGACGCGGCCGACGACGAGTCCGCCGAGGGCACCCCCGGCGCCGCCAAGGCCGAGGACGGCGAAGAGGAGGAGGGCGGCGAGGCCAAGGGCTTCGTGCTCTCCGACGACGAGGACGACGCCCCCGCCCAGCAGGTCGCGGTCGCGGGAGCCACCGCCGACCCGGTCAAGGACTACCTCAAGCAGATCGGCAAGGTCCCCCTCCTCAACGCGGAGCAGGAGGTGGAGCTGGCCAAGCGGATCGAGGCGGGCCTCTTCGCCGAGGACAAGCTGGCGAACTCCGACAAGCTCGCCCCCAAGCTCAAGCGCGAGCTGGAGATCATCGCCGAGGACGGCCGCCGGGCCAAGAACCACCTGCTGGAGGCCAACCTCCGCCTCGTGGTCTCGCTGGCCAAGCGTTACACCGGCCGCGGCATGCTCTTCCTGGACTTGATCCAGGAGGGGAACCTGGGTCTGATCCGAGCCGTTGAGAAGTTCGACTACACCAAGGGCTACAAGTTCTCCACCTACGCCACGTGGTGGATCCGCCAGGCGATCACCCGCGCCATGGCCGACCAGGCCCGCACCATCCGCATCCCGGTGCACATGGTCGAAGTGATCAACAAGCTGGCCCGCGTCCAGCGTCAGATGCTCCAGGACCTGGGCCGCGAGCCCACCCCGGAGGAGCTGGCCAAGGAACTCGACATGACCCCCGAAAAGGTCATCGAGGTCCAGAAGTACGGCCGCGAGCCGATCTCGCTGCACACGCCGCTCGGCGAGGACGGCGACAGCGAGTTCGGTGACCTCATCGAGGACTCCGAGGCGGTCGTCCCGGCCGACGCGGTCTCCTTCACGCTCCTCCAGGAGCAGCTGCACTCGGTCCTCGACACCCTCAGCGAGCGCGAGGCGGGGGTGGTCTCGATGCGCTTCGGCCTCACCGACGGCCAGCCGAAGACCCTCGACGAGATCGGCAAGGTGTACGGCGTCACGCGCGAGCGGATCCGCCAGATCGAGTCGAAGACGATGTCGAAGCTCCGGCACCCGTCGCGCTCGCAGGTGCTCCGCGACTATCTGGACTAGCAGCCCCGTCGGGGGCGGCGTGGGAGGCCGTGCGCGGGTGCGCGCGGCCTCCGGGCATTCCACTCTGGGTGGAGTCGTGTACACACAGAGTCAGGAGGCCCTATGCGTCGTCCCTTTGCCCGTGCTCTGGCAGGTGTGCTGACCCTGGTGGCGGGGGCGGGTGTGGCCCCGCTGGTCCAGGCACCGCGCGCCCTCGCGGACGGGGTGGTGATCGGCGGGCAGCCCGTGAAGGTGGCCGACAGTCCCTGGGTGGTGGCACTGGCCAGCCGTGACCGGTTCGGGCGTACCCGGGCCGGGCAGTTCTGCGGGGGCGTGATCGTCGGGCCGACGAAGGTGGTCACGGCGGCGCACTGCCTTGGCGACAACGTCCTGGGCGGGCCGGTGGCCTCGGTGCCCGACCTCGTGGTGATCGCCGGCCGGACCGAGCTGACGGGCGCCGAAGGCCGTGAGATCAAGGTGCGGGCGGCGCGGGTGAACCCCGCCTACGACCCGGTGACCAATGCCGGGGACATCGCCGTACTGGAACTGGGCGAGGCCGTCCCCGCCGCGTACGTGCTCGCGATGGCCGCCGCCGGGCATCCCGGCTACGCCCCCGGTGCGGACGCGACCGTATACGGCTGGGGGGACACCAGCGGCTTCGGTGACTACGCGTACGCCCTGCATGCCGCCCCGGTCACGGTGCTGGCGGACGCGGAGTGCCGCCGCGCCTACCCCGGGGACGCCGACGGGCAGTACCAGGAGGCGTCCATGGTCTGCGCCGGGGTCCGGGGAGGCGGCAGGGATGCCTGCCAGGGGGACTCCGGGGGGCCTCTGGTGGCCCAGGGGAGGCTCATCGGGCTGGTGTCCTGGGGGAGGGGCTGCGGGCGCGCTGACAGCCCGGGTGTGTACACGCGGATCGCCCCGCTGATCGGTTTCGTCGGCGGGACGGGTCGGCTGGGATGAGCGGCCCGGTCGCCGGGGCCGCCGTCGGGCGCCGCGGGAAGCCCGGGTCGCCCCGTACCCGGACATGAGAACGGGCGGTCCCCCTGGGTCTCAGGGGTGCCGCCCGTTGACCGGCCTGCGCCGGTCCTGGCTCGTCGGGATGCGAGGTAAGGCCTGTGTCAGCGGTCCTCGGGGTCGGCCACGGCGGCCGGAGCCGTCGCGAGCCGCTCGGTCTCATCCTGTATTTCCGCGGCGATCTTCTTGAGTTCCGGCTCGAACTTGCGTCCGTGGTGGGCGCAGAAGAGCAGTTCACCGCCGCTCAGCAGGACGACGCGCAGGTATGCCTGGGCGCCGCAACGGTCGCATCGATCGGCGGCCGTCAGCGGGGTCGCGGGTGTCAGAACAGTAGTCACGTCGCCTCTTCTCTAGCTCGACGAGCTGTCGTACCAGGGTCAACATCCAACCAGGCCGAAAACGTTCCCGCTCGCGGCTTTTCCTCGAAACTTCCTTCCGAAGCTGGCCGGCTGTTGCCGGTTGGCGGCGAAGGAGCCGTATTGCTTTGCTTTACGGTTTCGCGTTGTCTGTCGTTGCTTCTTGCAGGTTCGGCCCTCTCCGGCGAAGCGCCGGTTGTTGATGAGGACGTGCCCGAACACTAAATGGTTCATGCCTGGAAGGGAACGTGATGTTTGCTTCACTCCCGCGAGCGATCGAACATCCGTGCGGGCCTGCACTAGGCTGAAGGATCACGAGGGTGGCGTTACATCGGCTCTACCAGGCCTCGGTACCCTCTGACCGGCACCCGAGCCACCCCTGCGCCCGACCGGGCCAGAAAAGAAATTCAGCGAGGAGCGAACTGCGTGACCGCCGACACGTCCGTGCCTTCCAGCGCGCTGCTGTCCGGAGCAGACCGGGACGGTTCCAACTACACCGCGCGGCACCTGCTCGTCCTCGAGGGCCTCGAGGCCGTCCGCAAGCGCCCCGGCATGTATATCGGGTCCACGGACAGCCGTGGCCTCATGCACTGCCTCTGGGAGATCATCGACAATTCCGTCGATGAGGCCCTCGGGGGCTACTGCGACCACATCGAGGTGATCCTCCACGAGGACGCCTCCGTCGAGGTGCGCGACAACGGCCGGGGCATCCCGGTCGACGTCGAGCCGAAGACGGGGCTGTCCGGCGTCGAGGTCGTGATGACCAAGCTGCACGCCGGCGGAAAGTTCGGCGGCGGCTCGTACGCGGCCTCCGGCGGCCTGCACGGCGTCGGCGCCTCCGTCGTGAACGCGCTCTCCGCCCGCCTCGACGTCGAGGTCGACCGCAACGGCTCCACGCACGCGATCAGCTTCCGGCGCGGCGTTCCGGGGATGTTCACCGAGCCGGGCCCCGACAGCCCCTTCGATCCGGCCAACGGCCTGCGCAAGGTCAAGCGCGTCACCAAGGGCCGCACCGGCACCCGGGTGCGCTACTGGGCCGACCGCCAGATCTTCCTCAAGGACGCCCGGCTGACCCTGGACACGCTCTACCAGCGTGCCCGGCAGACCGCCTTCCTCGTGCCCGGCCTGACCATCGTCGTCCGCGACGAGCGGGCCCTGGAGGGCGCGGGCAAGACGGAAGAGACCTTCCGCTTCGACGGGGGCATCAGCGAGTTCTGCGAGTACCTCGCCCAGGACAAGGCCGTCTGCGACGTGCTGCGGCTGACCGGCTCGGGGACCTTCAAGGAGACCGTCCCGGTCCTGGACGAGCGCGGACACATGACCCCCACCGAGGTCACCCGCGAGCTGGGCGTCGACATCGCCCTGCGCTGGGGCACCGGGTACGAGAGCACGGTCCGGTCCTACGTCAACATCATCGCCACCCCCAAGGGCGGCACCCACATCTCGGGCTTCGAGCGCTCCGTCACCAAGACGGTGAACGAGGTGCTCCGCTCGGCGAAGCTGCTGCGCGTGGCCGAGGACGACGTGGTCAAGGACGACGCGATGGAGGGCATGACCGCGGTCGTGACCGTCCGGCTCGCCGAACCCCAGTTCGAAGGCCAGACCAAGGAGGTCCTCGGGACCTCGGCCGCCACCCGGATCGTCGCCGCGGTGGTCGCCAAGGAGCTCAAGGCGTTCCTGACCTCCACGAAGCGCGACGACAAGCAGCAGGCGCGCTCCGTGATGGAGAAGATCGTCGCGGCGGCGCGGACCCGCATCGCGGCCCGCCAGCACAAGGAGGCGCAGCGCCGCAAGACCGCGCTGGAGTCCTCCTCGCTGCCCGCGAAGCTGGCCGACTGCCGCAGTGACGACGTGGACCGCAGCGAGCTGTTCATCGTCGAGGGCGACTCCGCCCTCGGCACGGCCAAGCTTGCGCGCAACTCCGAGTTCCAGGCCCTCCTGCCGATCCGCGGCAAGATCCTCAACGTCCAGAAGTCGTCGGTCTCGGACATGCTCAAGAACGCCGAGTGCGGCGCGATCATCCAGGTCATAGGAGCCGGGTCGGGCCGCACCTTCGACATCGACGCCGCCCGGTACGGGAAGATCGTCCTGCTCGTCGACGCCGATGTGGACGGCGCCCACATCCGCTGCCTGCTGCTGACCCTCTTCCAGCGCTACATGCGCCCGATGGTCGAGGCGGGCCGGGTGTTCGCGGCCGTACCGCCGCTGCACCGGATCGAGCTGGTCCAGCCCAAGAAGGGCCAGGACAAGTACGTCTACACCTACTCCGACAACGAGCTGCGCCAGACGCTGCTGGAGTATCAGCGCAAGAACATCCGCTACAAGGACACCATCCAGCGCTACAAGGGTCTGGGCGAGATGGACGCCGACCAGCTGGCGGAGACCACCATGGACCCCCGCTTCCGCACCCTGCGCCGGATCAACATCGGTGACCTGGACGGGGCCGAGCAGGTCTTCGACCTGCTCATGGGCAATGAGGTCGCCCCCCGCAAGGAGTTCATCACCAGCTCGGCGGCGACCCTGGACCGCTCGCGGATCGACGCCTGACCCGCGGGCGCACCTGCGCCGCTCCCCGGGGGCCGTCCACGCCGGCTCCCGGGGGCTGCCCGCGCCCGGTCTCCGGAGCCCCTCCCGCGACCCGTCCGCGGGTGGGGCCCGCACGGATCGACCGGCGTTTCCGCGCGCCACGCCCGGCCATCACCTAATGGAGTGAAGAGGGCCCTGAGATTGGTTTCGGGCCCTTCCCTCCCGCCATCCTTGGCGGTACGCGGCTACTGCGGCCGCGGACAAGGAGAGCCCGGTGGACAAGCAAGAAGGGCCAGACGCCGGAACGATTATCCGGTATGACGACCCCTGGTACGAGGCCCTCGCCGCGGGCTGGGGCGAAGGCGAGGGGGAGAGCGACGGGGCAGTCCCGGGCGTTCCCGGACCGCGTCCGGCCGGCGGTGCGGACGACGGACGGTACGGCCCCAGGGCGGCCGACATCTACCTCGAGGTGCAGCGCAGCGCCGCCTTCCAGGAGGTCCGCGGCCGCTACCGCGGATTCGTGGTCCCCGCCACCGTCGGCTTCTTGCTCTGGTACCTCGCCTACATCATCGCGGCGACCGTCGCGCCGGACCTGATGGCCCGTCCCGTCGTCGGCGCCGTCAACGTGGCCCTGCTCGCCGGACTCGGCCAGTTCCTCAGCACCTTCCTGCTGACCTGGGCCTATACGCGGCACGCGCGGCTGCGCCGGGATCGAGCGGCCCTCGACCTGCGCTGGACCGTCTTCGAGCAGGAACGGGACCAGGAGCGCACGCGGGGGGCCGGCCGGTGACCACCGAACACCAGACGCTCGCCCTCATCCTCTGCAGCCTCTTCATCGCGGTCACCCTCGGCATCACCACCTGGGTGAGCCGCAACCGGCACGGTTCGGCGGAGGAGTTCTACGCCGGGGGGCGGTTGTTCTCCCCCATGGAGAACGGATTCGCCATCGCGGGCGACTACATGTCCGCCGCGTCCTTCCTCGGGATCTCCGGTCTGATCGCCCTCTTCGGCTACGACGGCATGCTCTACTCCGTCGGCTTCCTCGTGGCCTGGCTCGTGGTGCTGTTCCTCGTCGCCGAACTGGTGCGCAACTGCGGCCGCTTCACCCTCGCCGACGTGGTCGCGTCCCGGATGAGCGAGCGGCCGGTGCGGATCGCCGCGGGCGTCTCGTCCGTCACCGTCTCGGTGCTGTACCTCGTCGCGCAGATGGTCGGCGCGGGCAGCCTGATCGGGCTGCTGCTCGGCGCTTCGAGCACCGGCGCCCGGACCTGGACCGTGATCGGGGTCGGTGCGCTGATGGTGATCTACGTGTCCTTCGGCGGCATGCGCGCCACCACCTGGATCCAGATCGTCAAGGCGGTCCTGCTGATGGGCGGGGCCGTGGCGCTCACGGTGCTCGTGCTGATCCGCTTCCACGGTGACTTCAACCAGCTGCTGACCACCGCCGCCGACCGCAGCGGCCACGGCAGGAAGTTCCTGGGCCCCGGTCTGCGGTACGGCGGGGACTGGGCCGCGCGCCTGGACTTCATCAGCCTCGGGCTCGCGCTGGTCCTCGGTACCGCCGGACTGCCGCACATCCTGTCGCGGTTCTACACGGTGCCGACCGCGCGGGCGGCCCGCCGCTCGGTGGTGTGGGCGATCGGGCTCATCGGGGGCTTCTACCTGATGACCATCGTGCTCGGCTTCGGCGCGGCCGCGCTGTTGGGCCCGGACCAGGTCAGGGCCTCCAACGCCTCGGGTAACACGGCGGTTCCGCTGCTCGCGGCCCATCTGGGCGGCGGGGCCGACTCCACCGGTGGCGCCGTGCTGTTCGCGATCGTCGCCGCCATCGCGTTCGCGACGATCCTGGCCGTGGTCGCCGGGATCACGCTGGCCTCCTCCGCTTCCGTCGCGCACGACCTGTACGCCTCGCTGAAGCGGCGCCACGCCCGCCAGCGCGGCGAGGTGGCCGTGGCGAGGGCGGCGGCGGTGGGCATCGGGGCGGTGGCGATCGCGCTCGGACTGCTCGCCCAGGACCTGAACGTGGCCTTCCTGGTGGGGCTGGCCTTCGCGGTGGCCGCCTCCGCCAACCTGCCCGCCCTGCTGTACTCGCTGTTCTGGCGGGACTTCACGACGCGGGGCGCCGTCTGGGCGGTGTACGGGGGGCTCGTGCCGGCCGTGGTGCTGGTGGTCCTCTCGCCGGTGGTCTCCGGCAGCCCCGACGCATTGTTCCCGTCCGTGAACTTCCAGTACTTCCCGCTGCAGAACCCGGGGCTCGTCTCGATCCCGCTGGGCTTCCTCGCGGGCTGGCTGGGCACGGTCACCTCCGCCGAGGCGCCGGACGCGGCGCGGCACGCCGAGACGGAGGTCCGCTCCCTCACCGGGGCCGGGGCCGTGTGAGGGCTCAGGGGCGCGCGGACGGGAGCCAGGTGTAGCGGTGCTCCGGGCGGCCCGTCTCCCCGTACCGCAGGGTGAGGCGGACACGGTCGCCACGTTCGAGGAGCTTGAGGTAGCGCTGGGCGGTCTGGCGGCTGATGCCCGCGCGGTCGGCGATCTGCTGGGTCGACAGGGGGCCCTCGGCGGTCCGCAGGACGTGGCGGACGAGGTCGGCCGTGGTGGGGGAGTGGCCCTTGGGGAGTTCGTTGGGGGTGGCGGCCCCGGCCAGGGCGCCGAAGATCCGGTCGACCTCGGCCTGTTCGGCCTCGCCGCCTCCGCCCAGCGCGTGGCGCAGGGCCGCGTACGCCTCCAGCTTGGCGCGCAGTCCGGTGAAGGTGAACGGCTTCACCAGGTACTGGAGGGCGCCGAGCCGCATCGCCGCCTGGACCGTGGCCAGATCCCGGGCGGCCGTCACCATGATCACGTCGGTCTGGTGTCCGAGCCGGCGCAGGGTCCCGACCAGATCGAGCCCGCTGCCGTCCGGCATGTAGTGGTCCAGCAGGAGCAGGTCCACCGGCCGGTCCGGCGGGCGCGCGGTGACGAACGCCAGCGCACCGGCGGCCGAGTGCTCCTGCCCCGCGACCGCGAAGCCGGGCACCTTCGCCACGTAGGCGGCGTTGATCCGGGCCACCCGCGGATCATCGTCCACGATCAGCACCTGGAGCGGGGAGCCGCTCATCGCAGGGCCTCCGGCAGCTCGACGGCGAACTCCGCTCCGCCGTCCGCCGCCTCACCGGCCCGGGCGCTGCCGCCCTGGCGCTGTGCGAGACGGCGTACGAGCGCCAGCCCCAGCCCGCGCTCGCGGTGCCCGCGGGGCAGCTTCGTGGACCAGCCCTCGGTGAAGATCTCCTCGCGCCGGTCGGCGGGCACTCCCGGGCCGCTGTCGCGCACCAGCAGCACGGCGGTGCGGCCCTCCGCGCGCAGCTCCACCTCGACCAGTGGCCCGGCGGAGCCGGCCGCGGCGTCCAGGGCGTTGTCGACGAGGTTGCCGACGATGGTGACGAGGCCGCCGGGATCGACCAGCCGGTCGGGCAGCAGCGTGGCGGGGGAGAGGCGCAGCGCAACGCCCCGCTCGGCGGCGACCGCGGCCTTGCCGACGAGCAGTGCGGCGAGCAGTGGATCGCGGACCTTCTCCGTGACCTGCTCTGCCGTGGTCCGGTGGACGCCCACGACCTCGGTGAGGAACGCGGAGGCCTCCTCGTACAGGCCGAGCTCCAGCAGGCCGAGCAGGGTGTGCAGCCGGTTGGCGTGCTCGTGGTCCTGGGCGCGCAGGGCGTCGATCAGGCCGCGGGTGGAGTCGAGCTCGCGGCCCAGGTGCTCCACCTCGGTGCGGTCGCGCAGGGTGGCGACGGCGCCGCCGTCCTCGGTGGGCATGCGGTTGGCGAGCAGGACGCGGGAGCCCTGGACGGTGAGCAGGTCGCGGCCGCCGACCCGGCCCGCCAGGACGTCGGTGGTCCGCCCGGGGCCCAGGAGCTCCTCCAAGGGGCGGCCGGCCGCGCCCGGGGCGCCGGGGGCGAGGCCCAGCAGCCGGGCGGCCTCGTCGTTGACGAGGCGGACGCGGCCCGAGCGGTCCAGGGCGACCACGCCTTCGCGGATGGAGTGCAGCATCGCCTCGCGTTCGGCCAGCAGCCCGGCGATGTCCGAGAAGGCCAGGTCACGGGTCTGGCGCTGGATCCGGCGGGAGAGGACGAAAGCGGCCAGGGCGCCCACCGCCAGCGCGCCGCCCGCGTAGGCGAGCAGCCCGGGGATGGCGCCGACAAGCCGGTCCCGGACGCTGTCGTAGGCGATGCCGACCGAGACGGCGCCGACGATCTCGCCGTCGGCGGCGACCAGCGGGACCTTGCCGCGGGCGGAGCGGCCGAGGGTCCCCTCGTCGATCTCCATGACCTCGCGGCCCGCCAGCGCGTCGCCGGGGTCGGTCGAGACCGGTAGCCCGATGAGCGCGGGGCTGGGGTGGGAGCGGCGGATGCCGCGGAGGTCGATGACGACGACGTACTCCGCTCCGGTGGCGCGGCGGATCCGCTCGGCGTTGGCTTGGACGGGGCCGTCGGAGCTGGGCGGTCCGGCCAGCAGGGCGGTGGCCAGGTCGGGGTCGGCGGCGGCGCCCTGCGCGATGGCGAGGGCGCGCCGCATGGCCTGGTCGTCGAGCTGGGAGCCGAGGGGGGCCAGGAAGAGGCCCGTGGCCAGGACGGCCACCCCGGCGGCTATCGCCAGCTGGGTCAGCAGGATCTGGGAGACGGCCCGCCGGGGGCGGGCGAAGCGCCGGGCGCTCGTCGCGCCCTCGGCGCTCGTGAAGGGGATCCGCATGACTAGGAACCGTAGGGCGGCCTCCGCTTTTTGGGAATTTCCCCGATGAACGCAAGCGGCTTGCGTAGCTTGCGTGCTGCTTGCGCAAGCGATGCAGCAGGAAAAGTGTGGTCGTGGCGGTAGACGGTTGACGAAGGCTCTGCAATTCTCGCACCGCAGTACGCAAATTCCTATGTCACCCGGTTCAAAAACCATGCGAGGGGCGAGACGTATGAGAAGGCACAGCTGGAGATGGCGGGTCCTGGCCGCCCTGATCAGCACGGCCCTGCTGATGCTCGGAGGGCCGGCCCTGACCGCCACGGCCGCGGGCGGCCCGAGCGTCGCCGCGGGCAGGCCCGCTGCCGCGAGCAGTACCAACGGCTCCTTCACGGCCGCCAACACCACCGACGGCAACCAGTCCACCTACTGGGAGAGCGCGGGCGGCACCTTCCCGCAGTGGGTGCAGACCGACCTCGGGGCCACCACCCGGATCGATCAGGTGGTGCTGAAGCTCCCGGCCGACTGGGGGAACCGCAACCAGACGCTGTCCGTTCAAGGCAGTGCGGACGGCGCCGGCTTCAGCACCCTGGTCGGCTCGGCGACGTACGCCTTCGGCCCGGCCGGCGGGAACACGGTGACCATCGGCTTCCCGGCCACCCAGACGCGGTTCGTGCGGATCGACATCACCGCCAACACGGGCTGGCCGGCCGCCCAGCTCGCCGAACTGGAGGTCCGTGCAGCCGGCGAGTCCTCGGACAACCTGGCCCTGGGCAAGACCCTGACCGCCAGCAGCGCCACCCAGACCTACGTGGCCTCCAACGCCAACGACGGCAACCGGTCCAGCTACTGGGAGAGCGCCAACAACGCGCTGCCGCAATGGATCCAGGCCGACCTCGGGGCGTCGCTGCGCGTGGACCGCGTGGTCCTGCGGCTGCCCGAGAACTGGGGCGCCCGCAGCCAGACCCTGAAGCTCCAGGGCAGTGCCAACGGCACCGACTTCACCGACCTGACCGCGTCCAAGGCCTACGACTTCACCGCGGCCAACGGCAACGCGGTGCCGGTCGCCTTCGACGCCACCACCACCCGCTACCTCCGGGTCCTGATAGCGCAGAACAGCGTCCAGCCCGGCGGCCAGCTGTCCGAGCTGGAGATCTACGGTCCCCGGACCGGCGACACCCAGGCACCGAGCGCCCCCACCGCGCTGGCCTACACCGAGCCCGCCACCGGGCAGATCAGGCTCACCTGGCAGGCCGCCACCGACAACGTCGGCGTCACCGGCTACGACGTCTACGCCAACAACCAGCTGCGCACCAGCGTCGCGGGCAACGTCACCACCTACACCGACACCCAGCCCACCGGCACGGGCGTGACCTACTACGTCCGCGCCAAGGACGCCGCCGGCAACCAGTCGCCGAACAGCAACAGCGTGACGCGCGCCGGTGACACCGGTGACACCCAGGCGCCGACCGCTCCGGGCGCCCTGTCCTTCACCGAGCCCGCCACCGGCCAGATCAAGCTCACCTGGCAGGCCTCCAGCGACAACGTCGGGGTCACCGGCTACGAGGTCTACGCGAACAACCAGCAGCGCGCCACGGTCGCGGGCAGCGTCACGACCTACACCGACACCCAGCCCGCCGGCGCGAGCGTGACCTACGTGGTCCGCGCCAAGGACGCGGCGGGCAACCGTTCCGGCGACAGCAACTCCGTCACGCGCAACGGCACCGGAGGCGGGGGCTCCAACCTCGCCGTCGGCAAGGCGATCACCGGTTCCTCCGTGGTCAACGCCTTCGTCGCGGAGAATGCCAACGACAACGACACCGCCACTTACTGGGAAGGCGCGGGCGGCGCCTACCCGAGCACCCTGACGGTCAAGCTCGGCGCCAACGCCGATGTGGACCGCCTCGTCCTCAAACTGAACCCGGACAGCAGCTGGGGCGCCCGCACCCAGCGCATCGAAGTGCTCGGCCGTGAACAGGGCGCCGCGGGCGTCACCAGCCTGGTCGCCGCCAAGGACTACGTCTTCGACCCGGCGTCCGGCAACACCGTCACGCTCGCCCTGAGCGCCCGTGTCGCGGACGTGCAACTGCGCTTCACCGCCAACAGCGGGGCCGGCAACGGCCAGATCGCGGAGTTCCAGGTCATAGGCGTCCCGGCGCCCAACCCCGACCTGCAGATCAGCGCACTGAGCGCCGCGCCGGCGGCCCCGGTCGAGTCGGACACCGTCACGCTGTCCGCGACCGTGCGCAATAGCGGACCGGCCGCGGCCGCGGCCACCGCGGTGACGTTCCGGCTCGGCGGTTCCACGATCGCCACCGCCGCCGTCCCGGCCCTCGCGGCGGGAGCGCAGGCGAACGTCAGCGCCGCCATCGGCCCGCGCGACGCGGGCAGCTACCCGCTGAGCGCGGTCGTCGACGAGGCGAACGCCGTCATCGAGCAGAACGACACCAACAACACCTTCACGGGGCCGCCGCTGGTCGTCCGCCCGGTGGACAGCTCCGACCTGGTGGCCGCGGCCGTCAACTGGACCCCGAGCGCACCGGCCGCGGGCCAGAGCGTCAGCTTCTCCGTCACCGTGAAGAACCAGGGCACCACGGCGGCCGCCGCCGGCTCCCACGGCATCACGCTCACCCTGCAGGACGCGAACGGCGCCACCGTCCGCACCCTCACCGGCTCCTTCAACGGCGCCCTCGCGGCCGGCGCGGCCGCGGCCCCGGTCACCCTCGGCAGCTGGCCCGCGGCCAACGGCAAGTACACCGTCAAGGTGGTGCTCACCGACGACGCCAACGAACTGCCCGTCAAGCGCGCCAACAACAGCAGCGCCACGTCCTTCTTCGTGGGCCGCGGAGCGAACCTGCCCTTCGACACCTACGAGGCGGAGGACGGCGTCGTCGGCGGCGGTGCGAGCGTGGTCGGCCCGAACCGCACCATCGGTGACATCGCGGGCGAGGCCTCCGGCCGCAAGGCGGTCAGCCTGGACGCGACCGGCGAATACGTCGAGTTCACCACCCGGGCCGCCACCAACACCCTGGTCACCCGCTTCTCCATCCCGGACGCCCCGGGCGGCGGCGGCATCGACTCCACCATCGACGTCTACGTCAACGGCGCCCTGAAGAAGGCGTTGCCGCTGACCTCCAAGTACGCCTGGCTGTACGGCGCCGAGGCCTCTCCGGGGAACTCGCCCGGCTCCGGCGCCCCGCGGCACATCTACGACGAGGCGAGCATCCTGCTCGGCGAGACCGTCCCGGCCGGCAGCAGGATCCGCCTCCAGAAGGACGCGGCCAACACCTCCACCTACGCGATCGACTTCGTCAGCCTGGAACAGGCCGCGGCGGTCCCCAACCCGGACCCGGCCGCGTACGCCGTGCCGGGCGGATTCGGCCACCAGGACGTGCAGAACGCCCTGGACAAGGTCCGCATGGACACCACCGGCAAGTTCGTCGGCGTGTACCTGCCACCGGGTGACTACGACACGGCGAGCAAGTTCCAGGTGTACGGCAAGGCCGTGCAGGTGGTCGGCGCGGGCCCGTGGTTCACCCGCTTCCACGCACCCGCCACCCAGGACAACACGGACATCGGCTGGCGGGCGGAGGGCACGGCCAAGGGTTCGTCCTTCTCCGGCTTCGCCTACTTCGGCAACTACACCTCGCGGATCGACGGCCCGGGCAAGGTCTTCGACTTCTCCAACGTCACCGACATCACCATCGACAACGTCTGGAACGAGCACACGGTGTGCCTCTACTGGGGCGCCAACACCGACCGGATCACCATCAAGAACTCGCGGATCCGCGACACGTTCGCCGACGGCATCAACATGACCAACGGCAGTACGGACAACCTCGTCTCCAACAACGAGGCGCGCTCCACGGGCGACGACAGCTTCGCGCTGTTCTCCGCGATCGACGCGGGCGGCGCGGACATGAAGAACAACGTGTACGAGAACCTGACCACGCTCCTGACCTGGCGCGCGGCCGGAGTCGCCGTCTACGGCGGCTTCAACAACACCTTCCGCAACATCCTCATCGCGGACACCCTCGTCTACTCGGGCATCACGATCAGCTCGCTGGACTTCGGGTATCCAATGAACGGATTCGGCACCGACCCGACGACCTTCGAGAACATCTCAATCGTGCGCGCGGGCGGCCACTTCTGGGGAGCGCAGACCTTCCCCGGGATCTGGATCTTCTCCGCATCGAAGGTGTTCCAGGGGATCCGGATCAACAACGTCGACATCGTCGATCCGACCTACAGCGGCATCATGTTCCAGACCCAGTACATCGGAGGACAGCCGGTCAATCCCATCAAGGACACGGTCCTGCGGGACATCACCGTCACGGGCGCCAGGAAGAGCGGTGACGCCTACGATGCCAAGTCGGGATTCGGCCTCTGGGCCAATGAGATGCCGGAAGCGGGACAGGGGCCGGCGGTCGGCGAGGTCGAGATCCACAACCTCAGGACGAGCGGCAACGCCGTGGACGTGCGCAACACGACCACGACGCTGAAGATCAACCAGCTGCCGTAGACGGACCCGAAGAGGGCCGAAGACCAGCGCAAGCGGCTTGCACCGCTTGCGCTAGTCTTGCGCTCATGACGCGACGACTTGCTCAGGTAGCGAAGAAGGTGGGAGTCAGCGAGGCTACGGTCAGCCGGGTGCTCAACGGCAAGCCGGGCGTCTCGGACGCGACCCGCCAGTCCGTGCTCACCGCCCTCGACGTCCTCGGCTACGAGCGGCCCACCCAGCTGCGCGGCGAGCGCGCCCGCCTCGTGGGCCTGGTCCTGCCCGAACTCCAGAACCCCATCTTCCCTGCCTTCGCCGAGGTGATCGGCGGCGCCCTGGCCCAGCAGGGCCTGACCCCGGTGCTCTGCACCCAGACCACGGGCGGCGTCTCCGAGGCGGACTACGTCGAGCTGCTGCTCCAGCAGCAGGTCTCCGGCGTGGTCTTCGCCGGTGGCCTCTTCGCGCAGGCCGACGCCCCGCACGAGCACTACCGGCTGCTGTCCGACCGCAAGGTTCCGGTGGTGCTGATCAACGCCTCGATCGAGGACCTCGGCTTCCCCTGCGTGGCCTGTGACGACGCCGTCGCGGTCGAACAGGCCTGGCGCCACCTGGCCTCGCTCGGGCACGAGCGGATCGGGCTGGTGCTGGGACCGCCCGACCACATGCCCTCGCTGCGCAAGCTCACCGCCGCGCAGGCCGTCGCCGCGGCGGCCGGGACCGAGCTGCCCGCCGCCCACGTCGAGCGGGCGCTGTTCTCCCTGGAGGGCGGCCACGCGGCCGCCTCGCGCCTGCTGGACCGCGGGGTCACCGGCATCATCTGCGCGAGCGATCCGCTGGCCCTGGGCGCCGTACGGGCCGCCCGCCGCCGGGGGCTGGCCGTACCGCGCCAGGTCTCCGTGGTGGGCTACGACGACTCGGCGTTCATGAACTGCACGGAGCCCCCGCTCACCACCGTCCGCCAGCCCATCGAAGCCATGGGCCGGGCCGCCGTGGAGCTGCTGACGGCGCAGATCCACGGCGCCGCCGTGCAGCCCGGCGAGCTGCTCTTCGAGCCGGAGCTGGTGGTCCGCGGCTCCACCGCGCAGGCCCCGCGCGACTAGGGGGTGTCTGATGGATCTCCGTGGGTAAGGAGTGGCGTCCGGTGCGTGCTTTCGGTGTGCCGGCCGGAAGCTCGCGTACTGGACGTACTTGGGCTTTCGGCCGGTGCGGCGAGAGCGCGTGCCGGGCGTCGCGACGCCACGGAGATCCATGAGACACCCCCCTAGGCGGCAGTCGGCGCGACCCGCCCCGACAGGGCCCTCGTGCGTCCATGCGACGTACGAGGGCCCTGTTTTTGCGTTCCAGAATGCATCCAGCCCGGCTCTGGCTGTCAATCTATTACGAAATCTGCGCGAGATATTGCGTTCATCTGTGGCTGGTGGTTGAGTGTGCCGCGCTCGTCCCCCCGTACTCCTGCTCGATGCTCGAAGGGGTCCACCGATGAGAAGCAGCACCCGCCGCCCCGTCGCGGCCGCCCTCGTCTCCGCGCTCGCCGTCACCGCCCTCGCGGCCTGCGGTACGAGCAGCGTCGGCGACGGCACGGCGGACAAGGCGGCGCCCGGCGCCGCGGCCGACGCCTCCGCACCGCTCGACCCGAAGACCAAGGTCACGCTCACCATCGACTGCATGCCGCCCGCGGCCAAGGCGGCCGAGCTGAAGGAGTGGAAGGAGGACGTCGCGGCGTTCGGGAAGATCTACCCCCACGTCACCATCGACGGCCGTTCCACTCCCGGCCAGTGCCTGGAGCCGCCGCGGTTCACCGCGATGCTCAAGGCCAAGTCGCAACCGGACGTGTTCTACACGTACTTCACGGACCTGGCGCAGGTGCGGGAGAACGACGGGGCCGAGGACATCTCCGCGTACGTCACGCCGAAGTCGGTCCCCGCGCTCGACTCCCTCGACAAGAACGTCATGAACGTCCTGAAGCAGGACGGCAAGCTCTACGGCCTGCCGACCAGCAACTACGCGATGGGCCTGCTCATCAACCGCAAGCTCTTCACCCAGGCCGGGCTGGATCCCGACGCCCCGCCGCGGACCTGGGACGAGGTCCGCGCGGCCGCCAGGAAGATCGCGGCGCTTGGCAACGGCACCGCGGGCTTCGGCGAGTACAGCGTGGAGAACACCGGCGGCTGGCACTACACCGCCACCCTCTACGGCATGGGCGGCGACGTCGTCGGGGCCGACGGCAAGGCCGCCTTCAACAACCCCACGGGCCGGCAGATCGTCGAGAACCTCAAAGCCATGCGCTGGCAGGACGACAGCATGGGCAAGACCCAGCTGCTCAAGTGGGGCGACCTTCAGAAGCAGATGGCCTCCGACAAGCTCGGCATGTTCATCGCCGCCCCCGACGACATCACGTACATGGTCCAGCAGCTCGGAGCGAAGTACGACAATTTCGGCATGGGACCGCTGCCCGGTGGCGCGGCCACGCTCTTCGGCGGCAACGCCTACATGATCAAGAAGGGCAGCTCACCCGACAAGATCAAGGCGGCCGTCGCCTGGCTCAACTTCAAGACCCTCACGGTCGGCAAGGGCCAGTTCGACTTCGCGCGCAGCAAGGCCGACGGCCTCCCGGTTGGCCTGCCGCAGCCCGCCTTCTTCACCGGCGCCGCCAAGGAGCAGAGTGACGCGCTGAAGGCGGCGAGCGCGACGATGCCGGTCGCCAACTTCAAGCCCTTCCTGGACAACCCGGTGCCGCCGAAGGCCGAGCCCGCCAAGGCCCAGGAGGTCTACAAGGTGCTCGACAAGGTGATGTCCGGGGTCCTCACCAACAAGGACGCCGACCCCGCGAAGCTCCTCGGCGACGCCGAGAAGGCGGTCAACCAGGTGCTGGGCAACCAGTAGGCCGCCGGGCGGGACCGGACCCTCCCCGGCCGGGTCCCGCCCCGCCCGCCCCGCCGTGTTCAGCCAGCCCTGCGACCGACCAAGGAGCGGTGATGTCGGCCCCCACCCTGCCCCGATCCCGGGAAGCCTTCGTCCGGGCACTCAAGCGGAACGTCTCCGCCCACGGGTTCCTGATCGGCGCGGTCCTCTGCTTCGCCTTCTTCTCCTGGTACCCGATGGTCCGGGAGTTCCTCCTGGCCTTCCAGAAGACCGAGAACGGCGCCACCACCTGGGCCGGATTCGACAATTTCCGCTACGTCTTCAACGACCCGGGCTTCTGGCAGGCCTGGCGCAACACCCTGCTGTTCACCGGCCTCGCCCTGGTCCTCGGCTTCCTGGTGCCCTTCGTCGTCGCGGTCGTCCTCAACGAATTCCGCCACGCACAGGGCTTTTTGCGGCTGCTCGTCTACCTTCCGGTGATGATGCCGCCGGTCGCCTCGGTGCTGCTGTTCAAATACTTCTACGACCCCGGCTACGGACTCTTCAACCGGATCCTGGTGCTCCTGCACCTGCCGGCCCAGGACTGGCTCCAGTCCCCCGGCACCGCCATGCTCTCCGTGGTCCTCGCCGCCACCTGGATGAACATGGGCGGCGCGACCCTGATCTACCTCGCCGCCCTCCAGGGCATCCCGGGCGAACTCTACGAGGCCGCCGAACTCGACGGCGCGGGCCTGCTCCGCAAGATCTGGCACGTCACCGTCCCGCAGACCAAACTCATCCTCTCCCTGATGCTGCTCATGCAGATCATCGCGACGATGCAGGTGTTCGTGGAGCCGTTCCTGCTCACCGGCGGCGCCGGACCCGAGGGCTCCACGACGACCGTGGTGGTCCTCATCTACCAGTACGCCTTCAACTTCAACCAGTACGGCGGCGCCGCGGCCCTGGGCCTGTGCCTGCTCGTCCTGCTCGCCGGCTTCTCCGCCGCGTACGTCCGGCTGAGCCGCGACAACGAGAACTGACACGAGGCGACACCGGACGAGCCCGGACGAGCCCGGACGAGCCCGGACTAAACGGGACGAGAGAGCAGGACAGGAGCCCCGAACATGGCAGAGCGCACGCTGATCTCCCCGGCCCGACGCGGCCGGACCCGGGGGAAGATCCTCTACTGGACGGTCCTCGCCCTGACCGTCGCCGTCTTCACCCTCGTCTTCCTCGGACCCCTGTACTGGATGGTCGCGAACGGCCTCAAGAGCACCGAGGAGTTCGCCGAGGTGCCGCCCACCCTGGTGCCCGGCTCCCTGCACACCGCCAACTACACCAGCGCCTGGAAGGTCATGGACCTGGCCCGGCTGCTGTTCAACACCGTCTACTACGCCGTCGGCGCCCTGGTCTTCCAGCTCGTCCTCGACGTCGCCGCCGCCTACTCGCTCTCCCGGCTGCGCCCCGTCTTCGGCAAGGCGGTCCTCGGGATGATGCTGGCGACGCTGATGATCCCGGCCACCGTGCTCGTCGTACCCCAGTACCTGACCGTCCTGGACATGCCGCTCATCCGGCGGAACCTGCTCGACACCCCCTGGGTGATCTGGCTGCCGTCCGTGACGAACGCCTTCAACATCTTCCTGCTGAAGCGGTTCTTCGACTCGATCCCCCAGGAGATCCTCGACGCCGCCTCCATCGACGGGGCGAGCGCCCTGCGCACCCTGCGCTCCGTCGTCCTGCCGATGTCCCGCCCCATCCTCGGCGTCGTCTCCATCTTCGCGGTCGTCGGCGTGTGGAAGGACTTCCTCTGGCCGATGCTCACCCTGCCGGACCCGGCCCTGCAGACGCTCAACGTCGGCATCTACTCCCTGTCGACGGGAGTGCCGGAGAACCACCTGATCGCGGCGCTCGCCATGGCCTGCGCACCCACCCTCATCGTGTTCCTGATCTTCCAGCGCAACATCATGAGCGGCCTCACGGCGGGCTCCCTCAAGGGCTGACCACCCTTGCGCCCGCCCCGTGTGAAAGGACCACCCCTCGTGGCCGACTTTCCCCTGCCCGCAGCCGCCGCCGACGCCGACTGGTGGCGCAGCGCGGCGATCTACCAGGTCTATCCGCGCAGCTTCGCCGACGGCGACGGCGACGGCACCGGAGACCTCGCGGGTGTCCGCGCCAAGCTGCCCTACCTCGCCGAACTCGGCGTCGACGCGCTGTGGTTCACGCCCTGGTACTTGTCCCCGCTCGCCGACGGCGGCTACGACGTGGCCGACTACCGCACCATCGACCCCGCCTTCGGCACCCTGGACGAAGCCGAGAAGCTCATCGCCGAGGCCACCGGACTGGGCCTGCGCACCATCGTCGACATCGTCCCGAACCACGTCTCCGACCAGCACGCCTGGTTCCGGGCCGCGCTCGCCGCGGGCCCCGGCAGCCCCGAGCGCGCGCTCTTCCACTTCCGGCCCGGCCGCGGCGAGCACGGCGAACTGCCCCCGGGCGACTGGCCCTCGCAGTTCGCCGGGGCGACCTGGACGCGGGTACCGGACGGGGAGTGGTACCTGCACCTGTTCACCCCCGAGCAGCCCGACCTCAACTGGGCCCACCCCGCCGTGCGCCGCGAGCACGAGGAGGTCCTGCGCTTCTGGTTCGAACGCGGCGTGGCGGGCGTACGGATCGACTCCGCGGCCCTGCTCGCGAAGGACCCGGCCCTGCCCGACCTGGCGGGCCGCCCCGGAGAACCCTGGCCCGGCGAGGTGCACCCCTACATCGACCGGGACGAACTGCACGACATCTACCGCTCCTGGCGGGCCATCGCCGACGAGTTCGGCGCGGTCTTCGTCGGCGAGGTCTGGCTGCCCGACTCCGAGCGCTTCGCCCGCTACCTGCGGCCCGACGAACTGCACACGGCCTTCAACTTCTCCTTCCTGAGCTGTCCCTGGGACGCCCGCCGGCTGCGGACCTCCATAGACGAGACCCTCGCCGAGCACGCCCCGGTCGGAGCCCCCGCCACGTGGGTGCTCTGCAACCACGACGTCACCCGCACCGTGACGCGGTACGGACGCCTGGACACCGGATTCGACTTCGCAGCCAAGGTCTTCGGCACCCCCACCGACCTGGCCCTCGGCACCCGCCGGGCACGTGCCGCGGCCCTGCTGACCCTCGCCCTGCCCGGCTCGGTCTACGTGTACCAGGGCGAGGAACTGGGCCTCCCGGAGGCCGACGTGCCGCTCGACCGGATCAAGGACCCCATGCACTTCCGCTCCGGCGGCCGCGACCCCGGCCGCGACGGCTGCCGGGTGCCGCTGCCCTGGACCGCCGAGCCGTGGCACGACCCGTGGCTGCCCCAGCCGGACGACTGGGCGACGTACGCCGCCGACCGGCAGGCCACCGATCCGGAGTCGATGCTCACCCTCTACCGCCTCGCCCTCGGCCTGCGCCGGGCCGCGCGCGGCTTCGGGGCGGGCTCGATGACGTGGCTGCCCGCCCCGGACGGGGTACTGGCCTTCGCCCGCCCCGACGGCCTGGTCTGCGTGGTCAACCTGTCCGCCGCGCCCGTACCCCTGCCCGCTCCCGCCGAACTCCTGCTGAGCAGCGCCCCCTTGGACGCCGCGGGGCTGCTCCCGCAGGACACGGCGGCCTGGCTGCGGACCTGACGCCGCAGCCAGCCGCCCGTACACCCCAGTCCGCCGTGCACTTCCCCCCACGCATGGAGAGGTCCCGCCCGCATGAGCCGTACACGTCGCACGAGCCCCAGGACACCAACGCGAGGCAGGCCGGCGCGCGCCGCGCTGCTCGCCGCCCTGGCCACGGCCCTTCTCGGTACCGCCGCCCTGCCCGTCCTCACCGCCGCGGCCCCGGCCGCGGCGGCCGCTCCCGCCGCGCTGTCGCCCCTGGACGTCCCCGGGCGCGGGGCCGCCGTCCCCTTCACCGAACAGGAGGCGGAGCGGGCGGCCACCACCGGCTCGGTGATCGGCCCGGACCGCACCTACACGACCCTGCCCGCGGAGGCCTCCGGCCGCAGCGCGGTCCGGCTGGACGCGGCGGGGGAGTACGTCGAGTTCACCCTGACCAAACCCGCCAACGCGATGAACGTCCGCTACTCGGTCCCCGACAACGCGGCCGGTACGGGCATCACGGCCCCCGTGGAACTCGCCCTGGACGGGGCCAGGCTCAAGGACCTGGACTTCACCTCGAAGTACAGCTGGTACTACGGCAGCTACCCCTTCACAAACCAGCCCGGCGAGAAGCCGCACCACTTCTACGAGGAGACCCGCACCCTGTTCGGGAAGACCCTCCCCGCCGGTGCCAAGGTCAGGCTCACGCTGGCCCGGACCGCGGCCACCCCCTGGGCGGTGGTGGACCTCGCCGACTTCGAGCAGGTCGCCGCCCCGGCCGGCCGGCCCGCGGGCTCGCTGTCGGTGACCGACTTCGGAGCCGACCCGAACGGCTCCGCCGACTCCACAGCGGCCTTCCAGAGCGCCGTGGACGCCGGAGCGGCCCAGTCGAAGGAGGTGTGGATACCGCAGGGCACCTTCAAGCTCACCGATCACGTGGTCGTGGACAAGGTGACATTGCGCGGCGCCGGACCCTGGTACTCCGTCCTCACCGGCCGGCACCCCACCGACCGCGCCCGCGCCGCGGGGATCTACGGCAAGTACGTGCGCGGCGGCGGGTACGGCGGCCAGATCCGTCAGTACGAGGACAACGGCCCCAGCCGGGGCGTGACGCTCAAGGGCTTCGCGATCATCGGCGAGATCGGTGACCGGGTGGACGACGACCAGGTCAACGCCATCGGCGGGGCCATGACGGATTCCGTCGTCGACGACGTCTGGATGCAGCGGACCAAGGTCGGCGCCTGGATGGACGGCCCGATGGACAACTTCCACATCAGGAACAGCCGGATCCTCGACCAGAGCGCGGACGGCGTGAACTTCCACTGGGGCGTCACGCACTCCTCGGTCGAGAACACCTTCCTGCGCAACACCGGTGACGACGGCCTGGCCATGTGGGCCGACACCAAGGCGAACGTGGGGAACTCCTTCAGCCGCAACACGGTGGTGGCGCCGATCCTCGCCAACAACATCGCGGTCTACGGCGGCAAGGACATCAGCGTCACCGACAACGTGGCCGCCGAGACCCTGACCAACGGCGGCGGCCTGCACGTCGGCAACCGCTACCCCGGCGTCACCGCGGGCCAGGGCACCGATGTCCAGGGCACCTTCACGCTCGCCCGCAACACCCTGATCAGGACGGGGAACACGGACTACGGGTGGAGCTTCCCGATCGGGGCGGTGTGGTTCGACAGCCGGAACAGCTCCATCGACAAGGCCGCGATCAACGTGACCGACAGCGACATCCTGGACAGCTCCTACGCGGCGGTGCACTTCGTCTCCGGCACCACCAAGGGCGTCCACTTCGACGGCGTGAACATCGACGGGACGGGGACGTTCGCGCTCCAGTTCAACGACCCCGCCGAACTGTCGATGACCAACGTCAGGGCCACCCGGATCGGCTTCGGCGAGCCCGTCTACAGCTGCCTCGGCGCACAGCTCAAGCTGACCCAGGGAAGCGGGAACTCCGGTTGGAACGCGAAGCTCCCGAGCACCTACTGCGGGCCCTTCCCGCCCGCCGCCCAGCCGCCGGGACCGGATCCGACGCCCACGCCGACGGCCCCCACGCCGAGCCCGACCCCGACGGCTCCCACGCCGAGCCCGACCCCGACGCCCACGCCCACCACGCCCGATCCGACGCGCAACCTGCTGCGGGGCCGCCCGGTGACCGAGACCTCCCACACCCAGGTCTACGACGCGGCCAAAGCCGTCGACGGTGACCCGGGCAGCTACTGGGAGAGCGCCAACAACGCCTTCCCGCAATCGCTCACGGCCGACCTGGGCGCCACCGCTCAGGTGCGGCGGATCGTGCTCAAGCTTCCCCCGTCGGCCGCCTGGGGCGCCCGTACCCAGACCCTCGCGGTCCTCGGCAGCGCCGACGGGGCGGCCTTCACCACCCTGCTGGGCGCCCGCGACCACCGCTTCGACCCGGCCACCGGCAACCAGGTGACCCTCACCCTCCCGGCGGGCACCGAAGCACGCCACCTACGGGTGACCGTCACCGGCAACACCGGCTGGCCGGCCGGTCAGATCGGCGAGTTCGAGGCCTACGCGGGCTGATCGGCCCCTCGCGACCCGGCCCTCGCTCCCCGCCGCGCGTTCGGCGGACCCCGCCCGTCACGGCATCGGCCGTGGCGGGCGGGGCCCGTGGTAGAGCCCGCTCGGCCGCATCCGCAGCGGCTGCTCCTGGTACTCCTCCAGCGCGTGCGCGATCCAGCCCGCCGTACGGGCCACCGCGAAGACGCTCTCCCCGGCCTCCGCCGGCATCCCGCAGGACACCGTCAGCACGGCCAGGGCCAGGTCCACGTTCGCGTGCAGACCCGCTCGGCGCGCCGCGGTCGTGGCGACCACGTCCCGGGCGGCCGCGAGCGCGGGCCCGGCCTGGGGCAACGCCTCCAGCCGCGCGAACAGGGCCGTGGCCCGCGGGTCCTCGCCCCGGTAGAGCCGGTGCCCGAGCCCCGGCACCCGCCGGCCGGCCCGCAGGTGGTCGGCGACCACGGGCGCGGCCCCGCCCCGTTCGACCACCTCCACCAGCATCCGGTGCGCGAGCCGCCCGGCCGCTCCGTGCAAGGGCCCTTCCAGCGCGCCGAGTCCGGCCGACACGACCGCGTACGGATGCGCCCGCGCCGAGGCCGCCACCCGGACCGCCAGGGTCGACGCGGCCAGATCGTGGTCGATCAGCAGCGCCAGCGCCAGGTCCAGCACCTCCAGCGCGGCCGGGTCGGCCTCCCGCGCGGTCAGCCTGCTCCACAGCTGCCAGGCGAGCGGCCCGGTCCCGCGGTGCGCCCGCCCCACCACGGGCAGGGCGCCCACCAGGGTGGGGATCAGGCAGCGGGCCGAGCCGAGCACGGCCTCCTCGGACAGGTCGAAGCGCAGCGGATCGGCGACGGCGGCAGCCGCCGTCGCGACCCGCAGCCGGTCCAGCGGGCCGCTGTGCTCCGGCAGGGCCGCCACCGGCCGCCGGGCGGCGGCCAGCATCTGCTCCGGCGCCTCGAAGTGGATCCCGCGGCGCAGGACGCCGGTCCACAGCCAGTCGGCGACCTCCTCGTACGAGTGGCGGGCGGCCAGTTCGGTCGCGTCCACCCCCCGGTACCAGTAGCGGTCGTCCTCGATCAGGGTGATGCCGGTGCGCACGGAGAGTCCGCCGCCCGCGGCGGCGGACTGGGGGAGCGCGGCCTCCCGGCGGGTGCGGCGCGCCAGCTCCTCGACCTCCCGGGCGGCGAAGCTGCTGCCCCGGCCGACGGGATCGCGGCGACTGGTGAGCTGGCCCCGGCTGACGTACGCGTACACCGTCGCGGGTTTCACCCCGAGCAGTTCGGCGGCCTGCCGGGTGGTGAGCCGCCGCTCTTCGCCCGGGTGCTCACCGGAAAGATCGTGATCCATGGATCCAGCCTACATATATTGATTCAATCAATATTGACAGTGATTCGATCCATGATGGATGGTCAATCCATGGACACCGACCTCAGCACCCCGCCCGTACCCCGCGGCCTCGCCGGCGTGGTCGTCACCGACACCGCCCTCGGCGACGTCCGCGGCCGCGAAGGCTTCTACCACTACCGCCAGTACTCGGCCGTCGACCTCGCCACGAGTCGCGGCTTCGAGGACGTCTGGCACCTGATGTTCCGCGGCGCGCTGCCCGGGCCCGCCGAACGCGCCGCCTTCGCCGCCGAAGTGGCCCCGCTGCGCAGGCTCCCCGCCGAGGTCCGCGGCGCGCTCCCCGCCCTCGCCCGGGCCACCGCGCCTGCCGGCCCCCTCGCCGGACTGCGCACGGCGCTCTCCCTGTTCGGCGCCTGCGCCGGGTTCCGTCCCGTGTACGACCTCACCCCCGAGCGCCGCGCCGCCGACGCGCTGGCCGCCTGCGCCGCCGTACCCACCCTGCTCACCGCGCTGCACCGGCTCGGCCGGGGGCTGGAGCCGGTGGAGCCGCGCGACGACCTCCCCTACGCCGCCAACTACCTGTACATGCTGACCGGCGAGGAGCCCGACCCCGTCCGGGCCCGGGCCGTCGAGCGCTACCTCATCTCCACCATCGACCACGGCTTCAACGCCTCGACCTTCACCGCGCGGGTCATCGCCTCCACCGGGGCCGACGTGGCGGCCTGCCTGACCGGCGCGATCGGCGCGCTCTCCGGCCCGCTGCACGGCGGCGCCCCCAGCCGCGCCCTGGACACCCTCGACGCGATCGGCACCGCCGACCGGATCGACCCCTGGATCCGCGCACGCGTCCTCGCGGGAGAGCGGATCATGGGCTTCGGCCACCCCGTGTACCGCACCGAGGACCCGCGTTCGCGCATGCTCCGCGAGATCGCGACGCAGTTCGGCGGGCCGCTCGTCGACTTCGCCGTCGAGGTCGAACGACGCGTCGAGGAGATCCTCGCGGAGCTGAAGCCGGGCCGCGAACTCCACACCAACGTCGAGTTCTACGCGGGGGTGGTGATGGAACTGTGCGGGCTGCCCCGCGAGATGTTCACCCCCACCTTCTGCGCCGCGCGGGTGGTCGGCTGGAGCGCGAACGTCCTGGAGCAGGCGGCCGATTCGAAGATCATCCGGCCCGCCGCCCGGTACGTCGGCCCGACCCCGCCGCAGCCGGTGCCCCCGCTCGGCTGAGCCGTGCCCGGCCGTCGCACACGCTCTACCATCGACCGGATGAGCACCAGCGAGACCCAGCAGAGCCGTCGGCCGCGGACCCGGCGGCCCATCCCCGTCGTCGTCCTCGCCGGATTCCTCGGATCCGGCAAGACCACCCTGCTCAACCACCTCCTCGCGCACCGCGCGGGCACCCGGATCGGGGTGGTCGTCAACGACTTCGGCTCCATCGAGATCGACGCGATGTCGGTCGCCGGGCAGGTCGGTGACTCGATGGTCTCCCTCGGCGGGGGCTGCCTGTGCTGCGCGGTCGACGGCAGCGAGCTGGACGCGTACCTCGCCAAGCTCGCCGATCCCGCCCACCGGATCGACGTGATCGTCATCGAGGCGAGCGGGCTGGCCGAGCCGCAGGAGATGATCCGGATGCTGGTGGCCGGGGAGAACCCGGACGTCCACTACGGCGGCATGGTCGAGGTCGTCGACGCCGCCGAATTCGACGCGACCCGCCGCGAGCACCCCGAGACCGACCGCCACCTCGCCGTCGCCGACCTCGTCGTGCTCAACAAGACCGACCGGGTCGACGCCGCCGAGCGGGCCAGGATCGAGTCCGTCCTCGGCACGCTCTGCCCCGGCATCCCGCTCGTCGCCGCCGACCACGGCCGCATCGATCCCGAACTGCTCTTCGACCGCCGCCCCTGGACCGAGACGCGCGGTCAGCTGTCCTTCGAGGACCTGCTCACCCGGGCCGCGGACGAGGACGGGGACCACGGCGGGCACGCGCACGCGCAGTACGAGACCACCGAGTTCACCGCCGACGGGGCGCTCTCGCCCCGCCGGTTCATCGACTTCCTCGACGCGCGCCCCGCCGGGCTCTACCGGATCAAGGGCTTCGTCCACTTCGGCGTACCGGGCCACGAGGAGAAGTACGAGGTCCACGCCGTCGGCCGGTTCCTGCGCTTCGCCCCGCTGCCCTGGGGCCGCGACGAACCCCGGCGCACCCAGCTCGTCCTGATCGGCCGCGGCACCGACGGCCCCGCCCTGCTGCGCGGACTGGAGGCCTGCCGCGAGAGCGCCCCCGAGGACGCCCCCGCCGACAGCATGTGGGGCGTCCTGCGGTACGTCCGCCAGGACGCACCGGAACCGGCCGACCCGGCGGACCCCCTGGACCCGGCCGACCCGGCCGTCTGAAGGCCGGCCGGGCCGGCCGGCCGCGGACTCCCTACAGCACGGCCCCCGCCAGCGCGGTCACCGTCGCCGGCAGCGGGGTGCCCGAGCCGTCGCGGCGCGGGTCCGGCACCGGCAGTTCGGCCGGGGTGCCGTTCGCCCCCGCCGCCCGGACCGGCGTACCGCCCGCCCAGGCCAGCACCAGTACGTCCTCGCCCTTGAGGAAGCGCTGGCAGCGCACGCCGCCGGTGGCCCGGCCCTTGCGCGGGTATTGGTCGAAGGGGGTCAGCTTGCCCGACTGCACCGAATCGTCCAGGGTGCCGTGCGAACCGGCCACCGTGAACACCACGCCGTCGCGCGCCGGGTCCACCGCCGAGAAATGGATCACCTTGGCGTTCTCGGAGAGCTTGATGCCCGCCATGCCGCCCGCCGGACGGCCCTGCGGACGGACCTGCGCCGCCGGGTAGCGCAGCAGCTGGGCGTCGTCGGTGATGAAGACCAGGTCCTCCTCGCCCGTGCGCAGTTCGACCGCGCCGACGATCCGGTCGCCCTCCTTGAGGGTGATGACCTCCAGCTCGTCCTTGTTCGCCGGGTAGTCCGGCACGACCCGCTTGACCACGCCCTGCTCGGTGCCGAGGGCCAGCCCCTGCGAGGACTCGTCCAGCGAGGTCAGGCAGATCACCGTCTCGTCGGCCTCCAGCCCGGACAGGAACTCCGCGACCGGGGCCCCGCCCGCGAGGTTCGGCGCCACGTGCGTGTCCGGCAGTTGCGGCAGGTCGATCACCGGCAGCCGCAGCAGTCGCCCGGCCGAGGTCACCACGCCCACGTCGGCCCGCGCGGTCGCCGCGACCTGCGAGACGATCAGGTCGTGCTTGGCCCGGGGGGCGCCGTCCACGACGGGCGGCAGCGCGTCGCCGTTGGCCGTACGGGCCAGCAGGCCGGTCGAGGACAGCAGCACCCGGCAGGGGTCGTCCGCGACCTCCAGCGGAACCGCCGCGACCGTCGCGCCCGCCGACTCCAGCAGCACCGTGCGCCGCTCGGTGCCGAACTTCTTCGCGACCGCCGCCAGTTCGCTGGAGACCATCTTGCGCAGCTCGGTGTCCGACTCCAGGATCCCGGTCAGCTCGTCGATCTCGCCGTTGAGGCGGTCCTGCTCGCTCTCCAGCTCCAGCCGGTCGAACTTGGTGAGGCGGCGCAGCGGGGTGTCCAGGATGTACTGGGTCTGGATCTCGCTCAGCGAGAACCGCTCGATCAGCCGGGCCTTGGCCTGCGCGGAGTTCTCGCTGTCCCGGATGAGCCGGATGACCTCGTCGATGTCGACGAGGGCCACCAGCAGGCCCTCCACGAGGTGCAGCCGGTCGCGCCGCTTGGTGCGGCGGAACTCGCTGCGGCGGCGCACGACCTCGAAGCGGTGGTCGAGGTAGACCTCCAGCAGCTCCTTGAGGCCCAGCGTCAGCGGCTGCCCGTCCACCAGCGCGACGTTGTTGATGCCGAAGGTCTCCTCCATCGGCGTCAGCTTGTACAGCTGCTCCAGCACGGCCTCGGGGTGGAAGCCGTTCTTGATCTCGATGACCAGGCGCAGGCCGTGCGAGCGGTCCGTGAGGTCCTTCACATCGGCGATGCCCTGGAGCTTCTTCGAACCGACCAGGTCCTTGATCTTCGCGATGACCTTCTCGGGGCCCACCGCGAAGGGCAGTTCGGTGACGACCAGGCCCTTGCGGCGGGCCGTGACGTTGTCCACGGAGACCGTGGCGCGGATCCGGAAGGTGCCGCGCCCGTTCTCGTAGGCGTCCTTGATGCCGGACAGGCCCACGATCCGGCCGCCGGTCGGCAGGTCCGGACCCGGGACGAAGCGCATCAGCGCCTCCAGGTCGGCCTCCGGGTAGCGGATCAGGTGGCGGGCGGCGGCGATGACCTCGCCCAGGTTGTGCGGGGGCATGTTGGTGGCCATGCCGACCGCGATCCCGGAGGCGCCGTTGACCAGCAGGTTCGGGTACGCCGCCGGCAGCACCGCCGGTTCGAGCTCCTGGCCGTCGTAGTTCGGCGCGAAGTCGACCGTGTGCTCGTCGATGGACTCCGTCATGAGCGAAGCGGCGTCGGCCATCTTCGACTCGGTGTACCGCATCGCGGCGGGCGGGTCGTCGTTGCCGAGCGAACCGAAGTTGCCGTGGCCGTCGACCAGCGGCAGGCGCATCGAGAAGGGCTGGGCCATGCGCACGAGGGCGTCGTAGATCGACGCGTCACCGTGCGGGTGGAGCTTGCCCATGACCTCGCCGACGACGCGGGCGCACTTCACGTAACCCCGGTCGGGGCGCAGCCCCATCTCGTTCATCTGGTAGACGATGCGGCGGTGCACCGGCTTCATGCCGTCGCGGGCGTCGGGCAGGGCGCGGGAGTAGATCACCGAGTACGCGTACTCGAGGAAGGAGCCCTGCATTTCGTCGACGACGTCGATGTCGAGGATCTTCTCCTCGAAATCCTCCGGCGGCGGGGTCTTCGTGCTGCGGCGGGCCATCGCTGCGCGGCTCCTTAACCATGGTGAGGGGGCTGGGTCGGCTGGGTCTGACGCGGACCATTGTGGCCCGAGGCACCGACAACGCCGACTCCGACCCAGGAGTGACCCGGGAACTTCTCCAGGGGCCGACGCGCTTGCATACAGTGACAGGTCTGACGGAATTCTCTACATCGCGATCGAAGGGACCACATGCCCATGGGTCACACGGCCACAGCTCAGGCCGGCTCCGGCGGCCTGACAGCGACCGAGCACCGGCTGGCCAACGGCCTGCGCGTGGTGCTCTCCGAGGACCACCTGACCCCGGTCGCCGCGGTCTGCCTGTGGTACGACGTCGGTTCGCGGCACGAAGTCAAGGGCCGGACCGGTCTGGCTCACCTCTTCGAGCACCTGATGTTCCAGGGCTCGAAGAGCGTCTCCGGGAACGGCCACTTCGAACTGGTGCAGGGCGCGGGCGGTTCGCTCAACGGCACCACCAGCTTCGAGCGCACCAACTACTTCGAGACGATGCCCACGCACCAGCTGGAACTCGCGCTGTGGCTGGAGGCGGACCGGATGGGCTCGCTGCTGGCCGCCCTGGACGACGAGTCCATGGAGAACCAGCGCGACGTCGTCAAGAACGAGCGCCGCCAGCGCTACGACAACGTCCCCTACGGCACGGCGTTCGAGCGGCTGACCGCGCTCGCCTACCCCGAGGGCCACCCGTACCACCACACCCCGATCGGCTCGATGGCCGACCTGGACGCGGCCTCGCTGGAGGACGCGCGGACCTTCTTCCGCACGTACTACGCGCCGAACAACGCCGTCCTGTCGGTCGTCGGCGACATCGACCCCGAGCAGACGCTCGCCTGGATCGAGAAGTACTTCGGCACCATCCCCGCGCACGACGGCAAGCAGCCTCCGCGCGACGGTTCGCTGCCCGACACCATGGGCGGCCAGCTCCGCGAGGAGATCGTCGAGCAGGTCCCGGCCCGCGCCCTGATGGCCGCCTACCGGCTGCCGCACGACGGCACCCGCGACTGCGACGCCGCCGACGTGGCCCTGACCATCCTGGGCGGCGGCGAGTCCTCCCGGCTCCACAACCGCCTGGTCCGCCGCGACCAGAGCGCCGTGGCGGCCGGTTTCGGCATGCTGCGCCTGGCCGGCGCCCCCTCGCTGGGGTGGCTGGACGTCAAGACCTCCGGCGGGGTCGAGGTGCCCGACATCGAGGCCGCCGTCGACGAGGAACTCGCGCGGTTCGCCGCCGAGGGCCCGACCGCGGAGGAGATGGAGCGCGCACAGGCCCAGCTGGAACGCGAATGGCTGGACCGGCTGAGCACGGTGGCCGGCCGCGCCGACGAACTGTGCCGCTTCGCGGTGCTCTTCGGCGACCCGCAGCTGGCGCTCACCGCCGTCGGCCGGGTCCTGGACATCACCGCCGAAGAGGTCCAGGCCGTGGCCGCGTCCCGGCTGCGCCCGGACAACCGCGCCGTGCTCGTCTACGAGCCGCTCGCGGCCGACGACGCCGAGGAAGCCGCCGAGAACGACGAGACCGAAGGGACGGAGCAGTGAGCGACACCGCAGCCGTCACGATGACCTTCCACCCCCGGCCGCAGCCCGGCGAGGCCCGGCCGTGGGCGTTCCCGGCCCCCGAGCGCGGTGCGCTGGACACCGGCCTGACCGTGCTGCGCTGCCACCGGCCCGGGCAGCAGGTGGTGGCCGTCGAGATCAACCTCGCCGCCCCGCTGGACGCCGAACCGGCCGGGCTGGACGGCGTGGCCACGATCATGGCCCGCGCCCTGTCCGAGGGCACCGACAAGCACTCCGCCGAGGAGTTCGCGGCCGAGCTGGAGCGCTGCGGCGCCACCCTCGACGCGCACGCCGACCACCCCGGCATCCGGGTCTCCCTGGAGGTCCCGGCCTCCCGGCTCGCCAAGGCCCTGGGCCTGCTCGCCGAGGCCCTGCGCGCCCCCGCCTTCGCCGACAGCGAGGTGGACCGGCTGGTGCGCAACCGGCTCGACGAGATCCCGCACGAGCTGGCCAACCCGCAGCGCCGGGCCGCCAAGCAGCTCTCCCAGGAGCTGTTCCCGGCCACGCTGCGGATGTCCCGCCCGCGCCAGGGGACCGAGGAGACGGTGGCCCGGATCGACGCCGCGGCCGTACGCGCCTTTTACGAGGCCCACGTGCGCCCCGCCACCTCCACCGCGGTGGTGGTCGGCGACCTGACCGGCATCGACCTGGACGCCGTCCTCGCGGACACCCTGGGCACCTGGACGGGCGGCACGGCCGAGCCGCTCCCCGTACCGCCGATCACCGCGGACGACACGGGCCGCGTGATCATCGTGGACCGGCCGGGGGCGGTGCAGACCCAGCTGCTCATCGGGCGGATCGGTGCGGACCGGCACGACCGCGTCTGGGCGCCCCAGGTGCTCGGCACGTACTGCCTGGGCGGCACCCTCACCTCCCGCCTGGACAAGGTGCTGCGCGAGGAGAAGGGCTACACCTACGGCGTGCGCGCCTTCGGGCAGGTGCTGCGCTCCACCGCGGACGGCACCGGCGCGTCGATGCTCGCCATCAGCGGTTCGGTGGACACCCCCAACACGGGCCCGGCGCTGGAGGACCTCTGGAAGGTGCTGCGCACCCTCGCGGAGGGCGGTCTGACCGACGCGGAGCGGGACGTGGCGGTGCAGAACCTGGTGGGCGTGGCCCCGTTGAAGTTCGAGACGGCCGCGTCCGTCGCGGGGACCCTGGCCGACCAGGTCGAGCAGGGCCTGCCGGACGACTACCAGGCGCGGTTGTACGCGCGGCTGGCCGAGACGGGCACGGTGGAGGCCACCTCCGCCGTCGTCAACGCCTTCCCGGTGGACCGGCTCGTGACGGTGCTCGTCGGTGACGCCTCGCAGATCGAGGCGCCGGTGCGCGCGCTCGGAATCGGTGACGTGCGCGTCGTCGCGAACTGACGGTGAACCGCCCGTGAACTGAGCGGGCGCGGAAGGGGTTTCGGTGGCTTGGCCACCGGAACCCCTTTTGTCCGTTTGGCGGAGAGGTTGCTTCTATGTCACGTGACGTAGCTAACAATGGGGCGCGTGTGTTTGGTGATTACCCGAAGATCCGCCTAGCGTCGGGCGTGCTGTCCGTCAGTTGTGAACGCCGCACTCGCGGCACCGGGCAGCGATCGCCGAGTCCCCGTCAGGCGCGAGCCTGGGGAGCCGGGGACCCACGTCCCTGGGGTGAATCGGGCCATCTCGCAAGAGGGGGCCCGTAGGAGACCTTCCTGCTCCGAACCCGTCAGCTAACCCGGTAGGCGAGAGGGAAGGAAAGGATCAGCCCCTTCATGGCGTTCGGCAGCAGTCGTGCCTCTTCCGGCAAGCACCGTGGTTCCAGCCGTCTGAGCCGGAAGACCGCAGGTGTCGCCGGCATAGCCGCCCTCGCCGCCACCGGCGTCGCGGCCAGCCTCGCAGCCCCGGCCTTCGCCGCGGACAACCACCACTCCACCGCCCCCCAGGGTGACGGCATGAACGCCGTCGTCGTCGCGGACACCCTCGCCGGCGACCTGGAGGCCCAGGCCGACGCGCAGCGCAACGCCGCCGACGCCGCCGCCCTCAAGGCGCAGGCCGAGGCCGAGGCGAAGACGAAGGCCGCCGAGGCCCGCCGCATGGCCGAGGCGAAGGCCAAGGCCGAGCGCGAGGCCAAGGAGCGCGCGGACCGCGAAGAGGAGCGCAAGCGCCTCAACGCCTTCGTGCTGCCGGTCACCGGCTCCTACGTCAGCACCCAGTACGGCGCCGGCGGCAGCGCCTGGTCCTCCGGCAGCCACACCGGCGTCGACTTCCACGCCGCCGAGGGCACCGTCGTCCACGCCGTGGGCGCGGGCGTCGTCGTCGAGGCTGGCGACGGCGGTGCGTACGGCAACAACATCGTCATCAAGCACAACGACGGTACGTACACCCAGTACGGCCACCTCTCGCGGCTGAGCGTCTCCGCCGGCGAGCAGGTCACCGCGGGCCAGCAGATCGGGCTGTCGGGCAACACCGGCAACAGCTTCGGCGCGCACCTGCACTTCGAGGCCCGTACCGGCCCGTCCTACGGCTCGGACATCAACCCGCTGGCCTACCTGCGGTCCAAGGGCGTCGAGATCTGACCCGCCCGCGCACGCGCTGACCGAAGGCCCCGGCTCATCGAGCCGGGGCCTTCGTGTCGTGCGTGCCTTTGTGCCCATTTCCGAAAACCGTCCTCGGAAAAGAGCGCGCGTTGCCATAGAGTCGCGGTAATGGATTCGGCGGCAACGGTATTCAGCGGAGGTCCGGTCTTGCGAATTCCCGCGCACGCGGTTTGTACGGCGATCCGCGACGACATCGTCTCCGGGGTCTTCGGCCCGGGCTCCCGCCTCACCGAGGAGCTGCTCGCCCGGCGCTACGGAGTCTCCCGCGTCCCCGTCCGGGAGGCACTGCGCACCCTGGAGTCCGAGGGCTTCGTCACCACCCGCCGGCACGCGGGCGCCTGCGTCGCCGAGCCGACCGAGCAGGAGGCGGCCGACCTCCTGGAGGTCCGGATGCTGCTGGAGCCCCTCGCGGCGGCCCGGGCCGCCCGCCGGCGCAGCGAGGCGCACCTGAAGGTGCTGCGGGGGCTGGTACGGCTGGGCCAGGAGCGGGCCAGGAGGGGGCAGGGGGAGGATCTGCGATCCCTGGGCGGCTGGTTCCACGAGACGCTCGTGCAGGCCTCGGACAGCCCCGGCCTGATCGCGCTGCTCACGCAGATGCGCCACAAGGTTGCCTGGATGTACGCCGTGGACGCTCCGGTGCGGCCCGTGGAGTCCTGGGCGGAGCACGGCGCGATCGTGGACGCGGTGGCGCGCGGCGACGCGGAGCGGGCGCGGGCGCTGACCGCGGCCCACGCCGACCGCGCGGCCGGAGCGCACCGGCTGCGCGTGAGGACTTCGCAACCTGCCGTAAACATGGCGAGCGGCGGGCTTTAACACGGTCCCGATACAAAGGATTGATTTACCGGGCGGGAATTGTTTTTCCGGCCGCGTGGGTGCGTTCCGGATAAACGAAAAGGTCCGGGGGTGTTACGCGGCTTCGGGCGTTCCCGGGAAATGCGGCGGAGCCGTGGCCCCGGGTGCGGGGCCACGGCTCCGCCGTGGGTGGTGCGTGGGCCGGACCCGGGGGGTCGGCCGGGGGTCAGACGGTCTCGGGAAGCTCTTCGAGACCCTCGGCGACCAGCTTCGCCAGACGGTCCAGCGCGGCGTCCGCGCCCTCGGCGTCGGACGCGAGGACGATCTCCTCGCCGCCCTGGGCGCCCAGGCCCAGGACCGCGAGCATGGACGCGGCGTTGACCGGGTTGCCGTCGGCCTTGGAGATGGTCACCGGGACGCCGGAAGCGGTGGTCGCCCGGACGAAGATCGAGGCGGGACGAGCGTGCAGGCCCTCGGCCCAGCCGACGTTGACGCGGCGCTCTGCCATGGTGATGCCCTTCAGGTTCTTACGGTTGTCTAGACCAGTCTCTCACGGCACTCCGAGTGCTCCGGCCGACCTTCGGCCCCCGTTCACCTGCCGTTCGACCCTCCACAGCTTGCACTGGTTTGCCCCGGCTCGGCTACTGCGCCGCGCGCACGCGGCCCCGCGGGTGCGCCCCCGCCCGGCGCCCGCCCTCCGTCCGCCCAAACCAGGCTCTAGGGTGGCTCCATGACCACCGCGTCGGACCCCTCGTACCCGGCCCACTGGGAAGCGGACGTCGTGCTGCGCGACGGCGGCACCGCCCGGATCCGCCCCATCACGCCCGAGGACGCGGAGCGCCTGGTCAGCTTCTACGAACAGGTCTCGGACGAGTCGAAGTACTACCGGTTCTTCGCCCCCTACCCCCGGCTGTCCGCCAAGGACGTGCACCGCTTCACCCACCACGACTACGTGGACCGGGTCGGCCTCGCGGCCACCGTCGGCGGCGAGTTCATCGCGACCGTCCGCTACGACCGCATCGGCCCCGACGGGCGCCCCGCCTCCGGAGCGGCCGACGAGGCCGAGGTCGCCTTCCTCGTCCAGGACGCCCACCAGGGCCGCGGGGTCGCCTCCGCCCTCCTCGAACACATCGGCGCGGTCGCGCGCGAGCGCGGGATCCGCCGCTTCGCGGCCGAGGTCCTGCCCGCCAACGTCAAGATGATCAAGGTCTTCAAAGAGGTCGGCTACCAGCAGAAGCGCACCTTCGAGGACGGCTCGGTCCACCTCGACCTCGACCTCGAACCCACCGCCGAATCCCTGGCCGTCCAGCGGGCCCGCGAACAGCGCGCCGAGGCCCGCTCCGTCCAGCGGCTGCTCGCCCCCCGCTCGGTCGCCGTGATCGGCGCCAGCCGCAGCGGCACCGGCGTGGGCGCCGCCGCCCTGCGCAACCTCCGCGACAGCGGCTTCGAGGGCGCGCTCCACGCGGTCAACCACGCCGTGACCTCCGAGACCCTGCTCGGCGTACGGGCGTACCGCACGCTCGGCGGCATCGGCGAACCGGTCGACCTCGCCGTGGTGGCGGTCCCCGCCGAGCGGGTCCCCGAGGTGGTCGCGGACTGCGGGAAGCACGGGGTCCAGGGCCTGGTGGTGCTGTCCGCGGGCTACGGCGAGAGCGGGCCGACCGGGCTCGAACGCCAGCGAGAACTGGTGCGCCAGGCGCGTACGTACGGCATGCGCATCGTCGGCCCCAACGCCTTCGGCGTGATCAACACCGCGCCCGGGGTCCGGCTCAACGCCTCGCTGGCGCCCGCGCCGACCCCGGAGCCCGGGCGGATCGGCCTGTTCACCCAGTCCGGGGCCATCGGCATCGCCCTGCTCGCGGGACTGCTGCGGCGCGGCGAGAGCCTGTCGTCCTTCGTCTCGGCGGGCAACCGGGCGGACGTCTCGGGCAACGACATCCTGCAGTACTGGTACGACGACCCGGCCACCGACGTCGGCCTGCTGTACCTGGAGACCCTCGGCAACCCGCGCAAGTTCACCCGCATCGCGCGGCGCACGGCGGCCGTGAAGCCGGTGGTCGTGGCCAAGGGGGGCCGCCACAGCGGCGTCACCCCGGCCGGGCACGCGGTCCCCGGCACCCGGCTGCCCGACGCCACCGTCTCGGCGCTGCTGCGCCAGGCCGGGGTGATCCGGGTGGACACGGTGACCGAGCTGGTGGACGTCGGGCTGCTGCTCGGGTCGCAGCCGCTGCCGGGCGGGCCGCGGGTGGCGATCCTCGGGAACTCCGAGTCGCTGGGCGTCCTCACGTACGACGCCTGCCTGACCGAGGGGCTGCGGCCCTGGCCCCAGCTGGACCTGACGACGGAGGCGACCCCGGAGGACTTCCGGGCCGCGCTGGTGACGGCGCTGGCCGCCGACGCGAACGACGCGGTGATCGTCACCGCGATCCCGGCCGTGGGGCGCCAGGACCTGACGGAGGGGCTCGCGGCGGCCATCCGGGAGGCGGTGGCGGCGGTGCCGGGGAAGCCGGTGGCGGTCGTGCACGTGGAGCTCGGCGCCCTGGCCGAAGCCCTCTCCGAAGCCACCACCCGCGCCGCGGCCACCCCCGCCGCCTCACACGCCGGCGGGGCAATTCCAGCCCGCCCGGCGTTTGAGGGCCCGCCGGAGGCTGCAGGGGCCGGATCCGGCCCGCACTCGGCCACTGGTGCCGTTCCTTCCGCCGCGGGCCCGGCTGTGGCTGAGCCCTCCGCCTCACACGCCGGCGGGGCTGGGGATGGCGGGGCTGACCCGTCCGCCTCAAACGCCGGCGGGGCTGGAGGTGGCGCGTCTGAGCTGTCCGCTTCGGAGGCCGGCGGGGCCGCGCCGTCCGCTTGGAACGCCGGTGGCGGGGCAATTCCAGCCCGCCCGGCGTTTGAGGGCCCGCCGGAGGCTGCGGACGGTGGATACGGCTCGCACTCGGCGTCGCACCCGTCGGCCACGTCAACCGGCACCGGGTGGCCCGCAGGGCGCGGGGGAGCCGGGGACTCGGGGTCGGCCGGGCGCGGAGGCGCCGGGGACCCGGGATCGGCCGGGCACGGGGGCGCCGGGGGCCAAGGGCCGGCCGGGGACCGGGGGCGGGGGAGGGTGCCTGCGTATCCCGCGGCCGAGCGGGCCGTGCGGGCGCTGGCCGAGGCGGTCCGCTACGCCCACTGGCGACGGGACACGGCCGACCCCGGTCGCGTACCCGAGTTCGACGACATCGACGAGCCCGGCACGGCGGCCCGCCTGGCCACCCACCTCGCGGCGAGCGACGGCCCCCTGACCCTCCCCGACGACGCGACCCGCGACCTGCTCGCCCGCTACGGGATCCACGTGCGCCCCACCCTGCCCGCACCCACCCCCGACGCGGCCGCAAGGGCCGCCGCCGCGCTCGGCTACCCGGTCGTGCTCAAGACCACCGCCCCGCACCTGCGCCACCGCGCGGACCTGGGCGGCGTACGCCTGGACCTGACCACCGAAGCGGAGCTGCGCCGGTCCTACGACGAGCTGACCGACTCCCTCGGCACCCCCGCCGAGCTGCTGCCGGTCGTCCAGGCCATGGCCCCGCGCGGGGTGGACACGGTCGTGCGGGCCCTGGTCGACCCCGGCGCGGGCGCCGTGCTCTCCTTCGGCCTCGCCGGGGTCGCCTCCGAACTCCTCGGCGACACCGCCCACCGGCTGGTCCCCGCGACCGACCGGGACGCCGCCGAACTGATCCGGTCCATCCGGACCGCCCCGCTCCTCTTCGGCTGGCGCGGCAGCGACCCCGTGGACACACCGGCCCTGGAAGAACTGCTGCTGCGGTTGTCCCGGCTGGTCGACGACCATCCCGAGGTGGTCGCCGTCTCCCTGGAACCGGTCGTGGTCGCCACCGAGGGCCTCTCGGTGCTCAGCGCCACCCTCCGCATCGCCCGTCCCCCCGCCCGCACGGACCTCGGGCCGCGCACCCTCCCCAGTTACTAGGCGCCCCTCGGCCAGTGGACCCCGCCGGGCAGGCCGAGGCGCCCCGTACGGGCCTTAGGATGGACCTCATGGCGAAATCCGGTACGACGACCCAGGGGCTGCGCGCGGCGATCGAGCGCAGCGGCTACTACCCGGCCCTCGTGGCCGAGGCGGTGGAGGCCGCCGTGGGCGGCGAGCCGATCTCGTCGTACCTGGTCCACCAGGAGACCACCTTCGACTCGAACGAGGTCCGCCGGCACGTCACCGTCCTCGTCCTCACCGGCAACCGCTTCATCGTGAGCCACACCGACGAGCAGGCCGCCGACGCCGGGTCCCCGTCCCCGTACGCGACGACCTCGACCGAGTCCGTCAAGGTCGCCGGCATCTCCTCCGTGGTGCTCAGCCGCGTCGTCGCCAACCCGGAGTCCTACACCCCGGGCACCCTGCCCCGCGAGGTCGTCCTGACCATCGGCTGGGGCGCGGTCTCCCGGATCGACCTGGAGCCCGCCGCCTGCGGCGACCCGAACTGCGACTCCGACCACGGCTACACCGGCAATTCCACCGCCGACGACCTCAGCCTGCGGGTCAGCGAGGCGGGCGACGGCCCCGAGGCCGTGCGCCAGACCCTCCTCTTCGCGCAGGCGCTCAGCGAGGCCACCGCGGCCACGACCACCCCGGCCGCCCGCTGATGACGCATTCCGCGCAGCGGGACTGGCAGGAGCCGGAGCTGCTGGACCTGTCCGGCGCGCCCGTTCCGCACTACGGCACCGGTTCGCTCGCCGACCTGCTGCCCACCCTCGCGGCGGGCCAGGGCGTCCCCGGCCTCACCGCGGGCATCGCCGAGCTGACCCCGGCCGACCGGAACTGCGTGTTCCTGATCGACGGCCTCGGCTGGGAGCAGATCAAGGCCCACCCGGCCGAGGCCCCCTTCCTGACCTCCCTCCTCGGCAGCTCGCGCGGCGGCACCGGCCGCCCGATCACCGCGGGCTTCCCGGCGACCACGGCCACCTCGCTGGCCTCCGTCGGCACCGGACTGCCCCCCGCCGCGCACGGCCTGCCCGGCTACGCCGTGCGCAATCCGGCGAGCGGCGAACTGATGAACCAGCTGCGCTGGAAGCCGTGGACCCAGCCGAAGACCTGGCAGCCCTACCCGACCGTCTTCCAGCTGGCCGACGCCGCCGGGGTCGCCACCTCGCAGGTGAGCTCCCCGGACTTCCAGCACACCCCGCTCACCAAGATCGCGCTGAGCGGCGGCAGCTTCCACGGCCGGATCACCGGCGAGGACCGGATGGACCTCGCGGCCCTGCGCCTCGCCGCCGGCGACCGCTCTCTCGTCTATACGTACTACAGCGAACTGGACGGCGCCGGGCACCGCTTCGGCGTCGACTCCGACGCCTGGCGCGGCCAGCTGATGCACGTCGACCGGCTCGTCCAGCGCCTGGCCGAACAGCTCCCGCCGCGCTCCGCGCTCTACGTCACCGCCGACCACGGGATGGTCGACATCCCCTTCGACGAGGACGCGCGGATCGACTACGACGAGGACTGGGAACTGGGCGCGGGCGTGGCCCTGCTCGGTGGCGAGGGCCGGGCCCGGCACGTGTACGCCGTCCCGGGGGCGCAGGCCGACGTACTGACCGTGTGGCGCGAGGTGCTCGGCGACCGGTTCTGGATCGCGAGCCGTGAAGAGGCGCTGGATCTGGGCTGGTTCGGCGCTCCCGGTGCCTGCGACGAGCGGGTGCGGGGGCGGATCGGGGACGTCGTCGCCGCCGCCCACGCGCAGGTCGCGATCACCGCGTCCCGGACCGAGCCGAACGAGTCCGCGCTCGTCGGCATGCACGGTTCGATGACCGCCGCCGAACAGCTCGTCCCGCTGCTCGAAGTGCGCACCTCCTAGCGGCCCCGCCGCCGTCCCTTCCGGCCCGCCCCTCCCACCCCGCCTCGCCGATCCCGAAAGGTCCCGTACTTCCCATGCCCGAGCTGGCCTTTTTCTCCGGAACCATGGACTGCGGGAAGAGCACGCTGGCGCTCCAGATCGCCCACAACCGCGACGCCCGGGGCCTCCAGGGCGTGATCTTCACCCGTGACGACCGGGCGGGCGAGGGCAAGCTGTCCTCGCGCCTCGGCCTGGTCACCGAAGCGGTCGAGGCGCCGCAGGACATGGACCTGTACGCCTACCTGGTCGCCCAGCTCTCGCAGGGCGGCCGGGTGGACTACGTGATCGTCGACGAGGCCCAGTTCCTCACCCCCGACCAGATCGACCAGCTCGCCCGGATCGTGGACGACCTCGGTCTGGACGTCTTCGCCTTCGGCATCACCACCGACTTCCGCACCAAACTCTTCCCCGGCTCGCAGCGGCTGATCGAGCTGGCCGACCGGATCGAGCAGCTCCAGGTCGAGGCCCTGTGCTGGTGCGGCGCCCGCGCCACGCACAACGCCCGCACGGTGGGCGGGGAGATGGTCGTCGAGGGCGCCCAGGTGGTCGTCGGCGACGTCAACCGCCCCGCGGAGGAGGTCGGTTACGAGGTCCTCTGCCGCCGCCACCACCGCCGCCGGATGACCTCGGCCGCCGCCCACGCGGGCGCCCTCTCGCCGGACGTCCTCCCGGTCACCTCGGGCTGAGACCGGGCCCGCGCCCGCCCTATGATGCGGTGATCATCACGGCACGGGGGGCGATGCGTGAGCGCGTACACGAGTGGGAACGGCAATGGTTACGGCAACGGTCAGGGGTACGGGAGCGGGAGCGGGCCCGGCGGCGGACGGCGGCGCGGATGCGTCGGCCTCCTGCTGCTGCCGGTCCACCTCGCCGGGCGGGTGCACCGGCCCACCCGGCCCGACCGGCTCGTCGACCCGGCCATCGAGCGCGCGCAGATCGCCCGTTCGCTCATCGGGCTGTTCGCCACGCTCTGGCTGCTCTACTCCTACCCCGTCAAGGAGTCGGCCCAGGGCCTGATGGAGGACCGGCTCGTCGAACTGATCCTGAGCGCGGGCCTGTTGCTGGTGCTCGCCCCGCTCCTGATCGGCGCCTTCGTGTGCGCCGCACGACCGCCGGGCCCGGCCTTCTACCGGCGGCGGCTGCGCGGACCGCTGATCTCGCTGGGTGCACTCCTCGCCACCGCCGCCCTGTTCTGGGGCGGGGTGCTCCAACAGGGCCTGAGCACCACGCTGTTCGGGGCCGGACCGCTGGGCATGCTGCTGACGCCCGTCCTCGGGTTCCTCGCCCTCTTCTCCATCCCCTTCACCCTCGCGTCGGCGGCGCTCTGCGTGCACCACGCCTTCCGCACCGCCGACGTCCACGAGGTGCTGCCGCCCCTGATATCACCCGTGCTGGTGTGGGCGCTCGCCGTCGTCCAGGTCTTCGACAACGCGCCGGTCGACGCCCCGCTCCCGGTCCGGATCCTCTTCCTGCTCGGCCCGCCGCTGTCGGTGACCGCGCTGTCCGCCTGGGAACTGCGCCGCTTGCGGGTGCGGTACGGGATCACCCTGCGCGCGGCGCTGGGGCGGCCGGTGCCGGGGGTCAGCGCGCGGCGGGGTTCCGCCGGACGAGGGTGAACACCGCGCCCTCCGGGTCCGCGACCAGCGCGAGCCGGCCGAGCGCGCCGTCGTGCGGCGCGTCGAGCACCCGGCCGCCCAGCTCGACGACCCGCAGTACCGCCGCGTCGGGATCGGCGACCTCGAAGAAGGTCATCCAGTGCGCGCCGCGCTCGTGCGGCAGCGCCCGGCCGACGCCGTGCACCGAGGCGACCGGGCGGCCCTCCAGGCGCAGGGTCAGGTGGTCGAAGTCGGGCTCTTCCGCGGACTCGACTTCGTGCCCGAAGACCGTCTCGTAGAACTTGCCGACGGTGGAGGTGTCCTGGGTGACCAGTTCGTTCCAGACCGGGGTGCCGCTGCGCCCGGCCAGCCGGGTGCCCATGTGGCCCTCGGCCTGCCAGATGCCGAAGGTGGCGCCCACCGGGTCCGAGCAGATCGCGACCCGGCCCGCGGCGCCCGCGTCGAGCGGCCCCACCGCGACGGTGCCCCCGCAGGCGCGGATGGACTCGGCCGTGGCGTCGGCGTCGTCGGTGGCGAGGTACGTCGTCCAGGCCACCGGCAGCTGACGGTCGGGCGGCAGCTCGCCGATGCCCGCCACCTCGTGCCCGTCCAGCAGGGCCCGGACGTACGGGCCGAGCTGGTGGGGCCCCGGAGCGTACTCCCAGCCGAACAGGTCGGCGTAGAAGTCCTCGGTGCTGCCGAGGCCGTGCACCATCAGGCTCACCCAGCAGGGTGTGCCGGGAGTGCGCCGCGTCGCTCCCGCTGCCTCGGTCATGTCAGCCTTCTCCTCCGTCGTGACGCGCCCCGTGTCGGGGCTGATGTTTCCACCCCGGGGGCGCTCCCGCGCCCCGACCGGGCCGCTTTTCCGGGTGCCGCGACAGAGATGACCGAATCACTACGGGCCCTTCCTGTCCGGCTCGTGACGTGGGCCGACCGGGTGAGGAGGAAGATGACCCGCATGACTGTGAAGCCCGCGGGGCCCGTGAAGCCCGTGAAGTCCGCGATCGTGTCCGCGTCCGAACTGATGGCCGAGCTGGCGGGGGACCGCCCGCCGGTGCTCCTGGACGTCCGGTGGCAGCTGGGCGGTCCCGACCTGCGATCCGCCTACGAGGCCGGTCACCTGCCCGGTGCGGTGTACGTCGACCTCGATCATGAACTCGCAGGTCCGCCGGGGTCGGGCGGCCGCCACCCGCTCCCCGACCCGGAGGCCTTCGGGGCGGTCATGCGGCGGGCCGGGGTCTCGGCCGGGAGCCCGGTCGTCGCGTACGACGGGGGCCAGGGCTGGGCGGCGGCGCGGGCGTGGTGGCTGCTGCGCTGGACGGGGCACGGGGACGTCCGGGTGCTGGACGGGGGGCTGGCCGCGTGGACGGGGGCCGGGGGCGCGGTGACGGCCGCGGCGTCGGCTCCGGCCGAGGGTGATTTCAAGCCAAACCCGGGGTCGGAGGGCGGGGTGGGGCTCCTGGACGCCGACGCGGCGGCGGTCCTGGCCGGGACCGGGGTGCTGCTGGACGCCCGGGCGGGGGAGCGGTACCGGGGGGAGGTGGAGCCGATCGACCCCGTCGGGGGGCACATCCCGGGGGCGCTGTCGGCGCCGACCTCGGAGAACGTGGGCCCGGACGGGCGCTTCCTCCCGGCGGACGCCCTGCGGGCGCGCTTCGCCGGGCTGGGGGCGGCCGATGAGGGGGCCGCGGTGGGCGTGTACTGCGGGTCGGGGGTGTCCGGGGCGCACGAGGTGCTGGCGCTGGAGGTGGCGGGGATCCGGGCCGCCCTGTACGCGGGCAGCTGGTCCCACTGGTCCGCCGACCCCACCCGCCCGGTGGCCACGGGCCCGTCCCCCGCCTGACCGCCCCGGGGCCGCTTCCCCTCCGGCGCCCCCCGAACCGCTGCCGCGCGACCCCGGCCCTGCCTCCGGCGGCGCCTCAAACGCCGGCGGGGCTGGATGTGGCTGCGAAGCGGCGGGTGCGGGCCGCGGTGCTTGGTGTTGCCTCCGGCGGCGCCTCAAACGCCGGCGCGGCTCAGGGTGGCTGGCGGCCTGTGCTACCTGCGGCGGACGGTGTTGGCTGCGGTCGGCACCAGGTTGCGAGGCTGCGCACGTGGCGTCGCGTCTTGGGCCGGCCCGGTGGGCGCGTGCTTCAGCCTGCCCGGCGTTTGAGGGCCCGCCGGAGGCCGCGAAGCGGACCGGTACATACGATCCCAGCCCGCCCGGCGATTGAGGGCCCGCCGGAGGCAGGGGAGGCGACCGGCACGGGGACGCAGACAGCCCGCCCGGCGTTTGAGGGCGGCGGGGGAGCCCCGGGGCCGGGGCCCCGGGGTGGGTTACTCCTGTTTTTTGCGGCGCGTGCCGAAGACGATCTCGTCCCAGCTCGGGACGGCGGCCCGGCGGCCGGGACGGACGCCATCGGCTTCCGCCTGACGGTCCGTCGTCCCCGTGAGCCGGTCCCGGTGCCCCGCCACCGTCCGCGGCATCAGGACATCCGCGTACGCGGCCCCCGCCCCGGCCGACGCGGCCGGCGGCTGCTCCGCCACGGGCTCGTCCGGCTCCACGGGCTCGGTGACCGCGGGACGCTCGGGTACGACCAGGTCGCCCCGGAAGCTCGGCACCGCCTCCAGCAGGCTGGTCAGCGAGTCCCGCTCCTCCTCCGGCTCCGGCGGAGGCGGCGGCACGGGCCGCTCCAACTGCCGGTCGAGGGCGCGGTCGAGCGGCCGGTCCCGCGGCAGCCGCGCGATCCTCGGCACGAACGGGAAGCTCGGCTCCGGCGTCGCGGGCAGGTCGTCCGACTCGCCGATCAGCGAGCGGGCCTCGTCGTCCACGGCCACGACCAGGCGGCGCGGGGGATCGTAGGTCCAGCTCGCGGAGTGCGGTTCGGCCGCCACCCGGTAGACCAGGAGGACCTCCCACGTGCCGTCGTCACGGCGCCAGGAGTCCCACTGGACGGATTCCTTGTCGGCCCCGCGCAGCGTCAGCCGCTCCTGCACGGCCTCGCCGAGCTGGGGTCCGGTGTTCGTGTTCTCGCCGGGACGTCGCACGGAGGTCTTCCGGGCCCGCTCGGCCATGAACGCGCGCTCCGCGAGGACGGGGCCCTCGAAGCGGCGTACCCGGTCGACGGGGATGCCCGCGAGTTGAGCGACCTCCTCCGCGGAGGCACCGGCTCGTATCCGGGCCTGGATGTCGCGGGGGCGGAGGTGGCTCTCCACCTCGATCTCGATCTGGTTCAGGCGTGCGCGGTCGTTGCGCACGGCTGCCCGCAGCCGCTCATCGATCGGAAGGGTGTACTCCGTGCTGTCCGCAGCTTTGAGCACCAGTCGTGTGCCGTCATTGGAGACGGCCACGACACGCAGTTCGGGCATGGGGACCTCCCGGGTGGTGCCTGCCGACGTCACGTGCGTCGCTGCTTCCGCTAGTCGAGTGTGGCCTGCCCGGGTGCAGCCTGCCACAACCTTGCCGAGTTCATCCGGCGTGTCGGGCATGCGCCCTTGATCGCCGTTATGGCACGGTTACCTGTTGGCCACACACAGTGACCGGACAGTCACTCTGCGCATCAGGAATCCGTGAGATTCCGCGGCATTGCCGGTTTCGAGCGCCGATCCTGCACCAGTCGGCTCCCTCTCCCGAGTCCGGACATCCGAAAGGAAGGACGGCCCCAGGGCTCGCCACAGTACTCCATTCGGGCCACGCGGGTGGACCGGCGCGCCGCCGAACTTGTCCGACGGCAGGGGAGTTGGAAGGCCGCCCTTCCGTGCGCGCGCGAACCCCCGCCGGAACCGGGTGTCGTGGTTCGTGGCGTGGTTCACAGAATCACCCGAAATGGAACTATCCGCTTCGCCCGGGGGTCAGTAACTCCTGGAAGCACCGAAGCGAACGGGGTCCGGGCGCGGCAGAGGATGGGGATGGGTCACAAGACGACGCGGGGCATCGACACGAGGGAACCGACCGGTGGACCGCAGGCACCGCCGGAGACGAAGAAGCCGGAGACGAAGAAGCTGGATCTGAGCGCGGCTCAGGTCGCGGGGTCCTCGCTGGCCACCGTCGCGGCCGCGCTCCTCGCCTCGAAGCTCGGCGTGTACGGGACGATCCTCGGCGCGGGCGTGGTCAGCGTGGTCGCCACGGCGGGCGGCCCGGTCATCGGCCACTTCTTCCGGCGGACCGGCGACCAGCTGCGCGAGACGGCCAGGCCCCGGGCCCGGCAGGTCCCCGTCGTGCACGGGAACGGCGCGGGCGGGGCCACCACCGGCGTGCCGCCCCTCGCGGCGCCGACCACCGCCTTCCCGACGGCCGGAGCGGCGGCGGTGCCGGACGAGGAGTTCGGCCGCGCCAGCACCCACGGCACCCGCGTCCGCGGCTGGAAGCGCACGGCCGTCGCCGCGGGCGCCGCCTTCGCCATCGCGCTGGGCGGCATCGCCGGGTACGAGGCCCTCTCCGGCGGGTCGGTGGGCGAGCGCCCGCTGTACACCGCGGTGACCGGCGGCTCCGGGAGCGCGGACAGGAAGCCGGACCCGGCGCCCACTGCGGACGACCGGCACGGTGCCGGGGACCGGCCGCGCGAGGAGGGTCCCGGAACCGGGAGTTCCACGAGCCCGTCGCGGTCCCCCGGCGGGCAGGACCCGAGCCCCGGCCCGGATCCTTCCCGCTCCACCGGACCGACCCCGAGCCCCGACCCCTCGCGGTCCACCGGGCCGACGCCGACCCCCGCGCCGTCGCGGCCGACACCGGCGCCGACCCCGGTGAAGCCGACGCCCCCGGCCGGCCAGGGCGGCCCGAGCCCCTCCTGATGCCGGCCGGGGCGGCCCCCTGACCCCGGGTCAGTCGCCCAGCACCCGCCGCAGGTAGTCGTTCGCGAACACCCGCTCCGGGTCCAGCCGGTCCCGCAGCGCGGTGAACTCGCCGAAGCGGGGGTAGGCGCGGGCGAAGTACTCCGCGTCCCGCGTGTGCACCTTGCCCCAGTGCGGGCGTCCGCCGTGCGCCGTGAAGATCTGCTCGGCGGCGGTGAAGTACGCCTGGTAGGGCGTGCCCTTGTAAAGGTGGACCGCGATGTACGCGCTGTCGCGGCCGGACGCCGTCGAGAGGGTGATGTCGTCCGCCGGGGCCGTGCGCACCTCCACCGGGAAGCTGACGCGCAGGCTGGAGCGGTCGACCATCGCCTTCAGCTCCCGCAGCGCCTCGACGAGCCGCTCGCGCGGAAGGGCGTATTCCATCTCGATGAAGCGCACCCGGCGCGGGGTCGTGTACACCTTGTACGGGATGTCCGTGTAGGTGCGCGCGGAGAGGGCGCGGCTGGCGATCCGGGCGATGCCGGGGATGGCCGCCGGGACCGCGCGCCCGAGGGAGTTGGCGACCTGGAAGATCCCGTTCGAGAGCAGTTCGTCCTCGATCCAGGCGCTGACCGCGCCGGGCGGGGCGGCGGGGCCCTGGCTGCGGTTGTTGCGCTTGGTGTTGCAGTTGCCGGTGTGCGGGAACCAGTAGAACTCGAAGTGCTCGTTCTCCGCGACGTGCTGGTCGAACTCGGCGGTCACCCGGTCGAAGGCCATGGGCTCCTCACGGGCGGTCAGGAAGAACAGCGGCTCGACGGCGAAGGTGAGCGCGGTGACGATGCCGAGGGCGCCGATGCCGAGCCGGGCGGCCGCGAAGACCTCCGGATTCTCCTTCTCCGAGCAGACGAGCAGCCGTCCGTCGGCCGTGACCAGCTCCAGCCCGCGGATCTGCGCGGACAGGGAGGCGGAGTCGCGGCCGGTGCCGTGCGTACCGGTGCTGGTCGCCCCCGAGACCGTCTGCTCCATGATGTCGCCCATGTTGGTGAGCGAGAGGCCCTCCCGGGCCAAGGCCAGGTTGAGGTCCTTGAGGACCGTGCCCGCCGCCACCGTGACCGTCCCGGCGGCCCGGTCGATCTCCCGTATCCCGGTCAGGGCCTGCGGGCGGACCAGGACGCCGTCCGTGGCGGCGGCCGAGGTGAAGGAGTGGCCGCTGCCGACCGCCTTCACCCGCAGGCCGTCCGAGGCGGCCCGGCGGACCGCCTCCTGGAGCTCGCCGACCGAGGCCGGGGTCACGACCCGGGCGGGGGTCGCGCGGACGTTGCCCGCCCAGTTACGCCACGCTGCGGTCGGTGCCGTGCCGCGGCCCGCTCCGCTCTTGCCTGCTGTCGGCGCCGTCGGTGTATCCGCCATCGTTGGAGGGCTCCTCCCCTTGCGCCGGCCTCGTCAGCCGGCGGTAACCCGCGAACGCCACCGCCGCCGCGGCGGCCCCCGCCGCGATCGAGACGACGTACCCGCTGCGGGCGCCGGACGCGTCGATGACCCAGCCGGCCACGGAAGAGCCGACCGCGACACCGACCGCGAGGCCGGTGCTGATCCAGGTCATGCCCTCGGTCAGCTTCGCGCGCGGTACGTGCGCCTCGATCAGGGCCATCGTGGTGATCATCGTGGGAGCGATGGCGAGGCCCGAGACGAAGAGCGCCACGGCCAGAAACGGAAGGTTCCCGGCCAGTAGGAGGGGGATCATACTCACGGCCATCGCACAAATGCCCAGCACCCACCTGCGTTCGGGCTTCCCCTTGAGGTGGAGCAGGCCGAAGGCGATCCCCGCGAGGCAGGAACCCAGCGCCCAGACGGCCAGGATCACGCTGGCCAGCGGCTTGTGGCCGCGCTCGTCCGCGAAGGCCAGGGTGGCCACGTCGATCGAGCCGAAGATCGCACCCGTGGCGACGAAGGTCCCCATCAGCACCTGGAGTCCGGGGGAGCGCAGGGCGGAGGTCCGGTCGGTGTGCTCGTCGTGCGGATGCGGCGCGGGTTCGGTGGCGCGCTGCGCCGTCAGCCACCACACGCCGACCAGCAGGCAGACCGCGGCGAGCAGCGGGCCCGCCTCCGGGAACCAGGTGGTGGACAGCCCGATGGCGATGATCGGGCCGAAGATGAAGCAGACCTCGTCGATGACGGACTCGAAGGAGTAGGCGGTGTGCAGGCTCGGGGTGTCCCGGTAGATCGCCGTCCAACGGGCGCGGATCATCGAGCCGACGCTCGGCACGCAGCCCGCGAGGACGGCGAAGACGAACAGGGTCCAGTCCGGCCAGCCGTTCGCCGCCGCCAGCAGCAGTCCCGTCACGGCGAGGACGGCGAAGAGGGTCGCGGGGCGCAGCACCCGCCGCTGGCCGTAGCGGTCCACCAGCTTGGAGACCTGGGGGCCGACCGCTGCGGCGGAGAGGGCGAGGGAGCCGGTGAGGGCGCTGGCGAGGCCGTACCGCCCGGTGATCTCCGAGATCATCGTGAGGATGCCGACACCGACCATCGACAGCGGCATCCTGCCGATGAGACCGGCGGCGCTGAACGCCTTGCTGCCGGGGGCGGCGAAGATCGCGCGGTAGGGACTGGGCAAGGTGCCCTCCGTAGGACGTCGGTGGCCCGTACAGGTTACGACCGCCGGTGCGGTGCCCGCAGGGGGAGCGAGAAGCGACTTAGGCTGACCTTACCTGCGCCGCGCCGTACGGACGCCCCGCGCCCCGGGCGAGGCCGCTTCCCGTGCGTCGCGCGCGGGTGGCAGGATTCGGGGCATGTCAGACCAGCACTCCGCCGCCGCCCGCCCCGCCGGCCCCGAGACCGGAGCCGGCGGACCCGCCGCCCCCTACGACGCCCTGCTGCTGCTGTCCTTCGGCGGCCCGGAGGGCCCGGACGACGTGGTGCCCTTCCTGGAGAACGTCACGCGCGGCCGGGGCATCCCGCGCGAGCGGCTGAAGGAAGTGGGCAAGCACTACTTCGGCTTCGGCGGGGTCAGCCCGATCAACGGCCAGAACCGCGAGCTGCTGGGCGCGCTGCGCGAGGACTTCGCCGGGCACGGGGTGGACCTGCCGGTCTACTGGGGCAACCGGAACTGGGCCCCGTACCTGGACGACGTGCTGCGCGAGATGGCCGCCGACGGGCGCCGCCGCATCGCCGTCCTCGCCACCAGCGCGTACGCCTCGTACTCCGGCTGCCGGCAGTACCGCGAAAACCTCGCCGACGCGCTCGCCAAGGTCGAAGCGGACGGCCTGCAGCGGCCCCGCGTGGACAAGCTGCGGCACTACTTCAACCACCCCGGCTTCGTAGAGCCCATGATCGACGGGGTGCTCGCGGCGCTCGCGTCGCTGCCCGAGGAGACGCGCGCGGGCGCCCACCTCGCCTTCACCACGCACTCCATCCCGACCGCCGCGGCCGATGCCTCGGGACCGGTCGAGGACCACACGGAGCACGGCGAGGGCGGCGCCTACGTCAAGCAGCACCTGGACGTCGCCCGCGTGATCGCGGACGCGGTCCGGGAGCGCACCGGCGTCGAACGGCCCTGGCAGCTGGTCTACCAGTCCCGCAGCGGCGCCCCGCACACGCCCTGGCTGGAGCCGGACGTCTGCGACCACCTGGAGGCCCTGCACGCGGCCGGGGCGCCGGCCGCGGTGATGGTGCCGATCGGCTTCGTCTCCGACCACATGGAGGTCCTGTACGACCTCGACACGGAGGCCACCGCCAAGGCAGCCGAACTGGGGCTGCCGGTGGCCCGGTCGGCGACCGTGGGCGCCGACCCGCGGTTCGCGGCCGCCGTGCGGGAACTGCTGCTGGAGCGCGCGGCGGCCGAACGCGGCGAGCCGGTGGAGCGCTGCGCCCTCGGGCTGCTCGGGCCGAGCCACGACCTGTGCGCGGTGGGCTGCTGCCCGGCGCGTGCGCCCCGGCCCGCGGCCGCGGGCGCCGACAGTCCGTACGCGGACGCGTGAGGAGCCTGCCGTGAACGAGCGACCCGACGAGCGACCGGACGAGCGGGAGCTGCTGGAGCTGGCCCTGGAGGCCGCCCGGCGCGCCGGCGCGCTGCTGAAGGACGGCCGCCCGGCCGATCTGGCGGTGGCGGCGACTAAGAGCAGCCCGATCGACGTGGTGACCGAGATGGACATCGCGGCCGAGAAGCTGATCGCCGGACTCATCGCCGAGCACCGGCCCGCGGACGGGATCCTCGGCGAGGAGGGCGCGGACACCCCCGGCACGAGCGGTGTGCGCTGGGTCGTCGACCCGCTGGACGGGACCGTGAACTACCTCTACGGCCTGCCGAGCTGGGGCGTCTCGATCGCCGCCGAGTACCGCGGCGAGACGGTCGCGGGCGTGGTGGCGGCGCCGATGCGCGGCGAGACCTGCCACGCGGTGCGCGGCGGCGGGGCCTGGATGGACGGCGTACGGCTGCGCTGCAGGCCGGCCGCGCCGCTGGACGAGGCACTGGTGGCGACCGGTTTCGCGTACGTCCGCACGCGGCGCGAGCACCAGGCCGAGGTGGCCCGGCGGATCGTTCCGCAGGTGCGGGACATCCGCCGGGGCGGCTCGGCCGCGCTGGACCTGTGCGACGTCGCCGCGGGCCGGCTGGACGCCTACTACGAGCGCGGGCTGAACCCCTGGGACCTGGCGGCGGGAGACCTGATCGCCCGCGAGGCGGGGGCCCTGACCGGGGGCCGGCCGGGGCGGCCCGCGTCCGGGGAACTGGTCGTCGCCGGCTCGCCGACCGTCTTCGCGGCGCTGCAACCGCTGCTCGAAGAGGCGGGGGCGTGGCACGACTGACCCCGCACACGCCGTACGGCCCCGGCGCGGAGCGCGCCGGGGCCGTACGGGACGGGCGGGGGTGAGGGTCGGGGCCGGGGCGGAGCCCCGGGCCGGTGGCCGGTGGTCGGTCAGGCGGCGGAGGCGGAGACCTGCACCTGCACGCCGTGTTCGGCGGCGAGGCGCTGGAGGTCTTCCAGCTCCGCCTGCTCGACGTCCGCGAGGAAGTCGTCGCCCGCTGCGCGGGCCTGCATGAGGTCCGTCTGCGTGTTCCTGATGCGCTGCAGGAGACCCGCGGTGAATGCGTCCATGTGATGCGCCCCCTCTTCGTGGGTCGGTGGCGGCGGGCACGAGGCACGCCACTGTCAGGGAGGTGATCGGGGTGTTCTGACGTCCTCCCCGGGCCCCAGGGCGCGGAAACCTCGCGCGGTGGGGAAATCCCCCGTCGCCGTCCGCGGGAGCCGCCGAGGGGCGCCTTACAGCCGGTTTACGGCTGAAAGGGGCAGGATGGGCGGCGCAACACACGTGTGCCCCGCGGGGCTCGGAGGAAGGAAACGACGTGCGCGTACTCGTCGTCGAGGACGAGCAGCTGCTCGCCGATGCGGTGGCCACCGGACTGCGCCGCGAGGCCATGGCGGTGGACGTCGTGTACGACGGCGCGGCCGCCCTGGAGCGCGTCGGGGTGAACGACTACGACGTGGTGGTGCTGGACCGGGACCTCCCGCTCGTGCACGGCGACGACGTCTGCCGCAGGATCGTCGAGCTGGGCATGCCCACCCGGGTGCTCATGCTGACCGCCTCCGGTGACGTCAGCGACCGGGTCGAGGGCCTGGAGCTGGGCGCCGACGACTACCTGCCCAAGCCGTTCGCGTTCACCGAACTGACCGCGCGGGTGCGCGCGCTGGGACGGCGTACGACGGTGGCGCTGCCGCCCGTCCTGGAGCGGGCCGGCATCAAGCTCGACCCGAACCGGCGCGAGGTGTTCCGCGACGGCAAGGAGGTCCAGCTGGCGCCGAAGGAGTTCGCGGTGCTGGAGGTCCTGATGCGCAGCGAGGGCGCCGTGGTGTCCGCGGAGCAGCTGCTGGAGAAGGCCTGGGACGAGAACACCGACCCGTTCACCAACGTCGTGCGGGTGACCGTCATGACGCTGCGGCGCAAGCTGGGCGAGCCTCCGGTGATCGTGACCGTGCCGGGCTCCGGATACCGGATCTGATGCGGATGGCAGCCACTCCGGCGCCACCCCCGGCGCCACCGAAACCGACCTGGGACCCCGGCCAGCCCGAGGGTCCTTTCCCTTGGCTCAGGCCGACGATCCGCATACGCCTCACCCTGCTCTACGGCGGCATGTTCCTGATCGCGGGCATCCTGCTGCTGTCGATCATCTACCTGCTGGCCGCCCAGGCCCTGCGGGAGGGCAACGGGCTCCCGTTCAAGATCGTGGGCGGGACGCAGGTCCAGGTCTCCAGCAGCACCTGTCCGGGCGTGCAGTCGATCGAGCAGTCGCTCGACCGCTTCAACCAGGTGATCACCGAGTGCGTCAACGTCCAGCGCAAGCACGCGCTCGACGACCTGCTCAGCCGCTCGCTGATGGCCCTGCTGGGCCTCAGCATCATCGCGTTCGCCTTCGGCTACGCGATGGCCGGCCGGGTGCTGTCGCCGCTCGGCAAGATCACCCGGACCGCCCGGCGCGTGGTCGGCTCCGACCTGACCCGGCGGATCGAACTCGACGGGCCGGACGACGAGCTGAAGGAGCTCGCCGACACCTTCGACGAGATGCTCGACCGGCTGGAGCGGGCGTTCACCGCCCAGCAGCGGTTCGTCGCCAACGCCTCGCACGAGCTGCGGACCCCGCTGGCCATCAACCGGACACTGCTGGAGGTGCACCTCTCCGACCCCGGGGCACCGGTGGAGCTGCAGCAGCTCGGCAAGACGCTGCTGGCCACCAACGAGCGCAGCGAGCAGCTCGTCGAGGGCCTGCTGCTGCTCGCCCGCAGCGACAACCAGATCATCGAGCGCAAGCCGGTGGACCTCGCGGAGGTCGCTTCCCGGGCCCTGGACCAGGCACGGAACGAAGCGGCGGCCAAGGGGGTGGTGATACGCGGGGAGCGCGCGCCGGCCCTCGTCCAGGGCAACGGCGTGCTCCTGGAGCGGATCGCGCTCAACCTGGTGCAGAACGCCGTGCGGTACAACGTGCCGCAGGACGGCTGGGTCGAGGTCACCACCGAGGTGCAGCACGGCCAGGCGGTGCTGGTGGTATCGAACACGGGTCCCGTGGTTCCCGCGTACGAGATCGACAACCTCTTCGAGCCGTTCCGGCGGCTGCGCACGGAGCGCACGGGCAGCGACAAGGGCGTCGGGCTCGGACTTTCCATCGCGCGCTCGGTGGCCCGCGCGCACGGCGGGCGGATCCATGGAGAGCCGCGGGAGGGCGGTGGCCTCGTGATGCGTGTCACTCTGCCCATGTGACGAATGCACCCCGCGTTCGCTCGTGGCTGAACGTGCGAGCGGCCGCGGGAGTGGATTCTGTGTGATCGATCACAGTACCGGGTCGGGGATCATGTACGTTCAGTGACCCCCGGGACGGCCGGAACGCCCGGGAAGTCCGGGTTTCCGGCCCCCGCCATGGCGGGAAATACACGAGGTGGCACTCGTGCAAGGCGACCCCGGGACCGTGTACGGTCCCCGTCGTCATCCCAGCTGAGCGCTTCTTACGGCGAGCGGCTGGGTGTCGATTGAGTAACAGACCTTGATGTGAGGCAAAATCTCCGCCTCAGGTCGGGCACAAGTCCGGCCTCTCGCGCGTTACGTGCGCTGAGACACCGCTAAATCCCAGAGGGGGAGAGCGAACAATGGCAACGGACTACGACACCCCGCGCAAGACGGACGACGACGTCGACAACGACAGCATCGAAGAGCTGAAGGCTCGGCGCAACGAGAAGTCGTCCTCGACCGTCGACGTCGACGACTTCGACGCGGCGGAGGGCATGGAGCTCCCCGGTGCGGACCTCTCCAACGAGGAGCTGGCCGTCCGGGTCCTGCCCAAGCAGGCCGATGAGTTCACCTGCACGAACTGCTTCCTGGTCCACCACCGCAGCCAGCTGGCCCGAGAGAAGAACGGCCAGCCGATCTGCCGCGACTGCGACTAGGAGCGTCGGCCGTGACGGGCTCGACGCCTTTTCGCAGGCGCCGCCTGCGGAAACAGCATGATGATCCGGTGGAAACGCACGAGGGCGCCACGGACCCGGCAACGGGCCCCGAAGCACCCGGCGTGCCCGCCTTGCCCTCCGGGGCCGCAGGACTCGAGTCCTCGGCCACGGGGGCTGCCGAAGAGTCCCGGCGAGCCGCCGCGGCCCGCCGGCTGCACGCCGTCAAGAACGGGGTGCGCAAGGGCGGTGAGGGAGTCAGGGCCGCGGCCCTCTTCGTCACCGACCGGATCATCGAGAACGCCCCGCGCGTTCCGGTACGGGACCTCGCCACGCTGCGCGCGCAGTTCCCGGGCCTGGGTCCCGATCAGCTTGCCGACAAGCTGATCGCGGGCGCCGCCAACGCCAGCTCGACCGTCGGCGCGGGGATCGGTGCGGCGGCGATGCTGCCCGTACCGCCCGCCATGCCGGCGGAACTCGCCGCGGAGATCACCGGCGTCGCGGCGATCGAGTTGAAACTGATCGCCGAGCTCCACGAGGTCTACGGCCTGAGGCCGCCCGGCACGCTGAAGGAGCGCAGCCTCGGCTACCTCACCGCGTGGACGGAGGAGCGGGGCGTGGACCTCTCCAAGCCCACGACGCTCAACGCCGCCCTCGGCGGCCAGATGAAGCGCGAACTGCGCCAGCAGATCATGAAGCGCATGGTGCGCAACCTGCCGAACCTCATGCCGTTCATGGTCGGCGCCGCGGTCGGCGCGGTCATGAACCGCCGCGACACCCGCAAACTCGCCGAGAAGGTCCGGAGCGACCTGCGGACCCGGGCGGTGCCGTGGAGCGCGCTCCAGCAGCTGCCGCCCCTGGAACAGCCCCTCCAGCCCCTTCCCGAGGCCGCCAGGGCCGCCCTCGAAGGCCCCGGAAAGCAAGCGCACGACTGAGACGGCCGAGGCGGCCGGGACCCGTGCGCATCCTCGGACGCCGCGGCGCCCCGGACCTTCGCCGCGGCTGCTACGGGCGGGCCGCGCGCAGGGCCGCCGCCAGGGCCTGCGGCTCCCGCGTGGAGACGTACACGTACGGGGTCGGGTCCGCCGGGTCGGTGACCTCCACCCGCACGGCCGTCGGCACGTAGCTGCGCATCAGCATGAAGGCGCGGGTGTCGGCCTTGTACGTGCGCCAGGCGCGCGCCTCCTCGGCGTCCAGCACCTCGGGTTCGCCCAGCGCCGTGACCGGGATCCGCGCGTCCCCGACGCTCAGGGCCCCGTTCACCACCCGGACCCGGGCGGACCCGTACGCACTCACCGCCAGGCCGGCCAGGGCGGTCCCGCCGACCAGCCCGGCCAGCAGGGGCAGCGTGCCCAGCGGCAGCATCATCAGCGCGCACGACAGACCCAGCAGGACGGCGATCCCCCACCAGGCGCGGGGGGCGGTCAGTCGTTCGTCGTGGTGCGCGGGGGAGAGCTGCATGGCTCCAAGCTTGGCACGGGGCGACCCGCGGCCGGTGGCGCGGGTAAGGTCTGCGGCTGTGAGTGGACGAAACACAGCGTTGACGCCTCCCGCCGACGCCGCGGCGCCGGTGCGGCACCCCGATGCCCCGGCCCCCGGGGAACTCCTCGGCGCGCACTACGAGCACTGCTTCGGCTGCGGCGAGGGGCAGCCGCACGGGCTGCACCTGGCGGCCAGGGCCGGCGAAGGCGTGCGGGTCACCGCCGAGTTCACCGTCAAGCCCGCCCACCAGGGCGCCCCGGGCCTGGCCCACGGCGGTGTGCTCGCCACGGCGCTCGACGAGACGCTCGGGTCCCTTAACTGGCTACTGCGCGTGATCGCGGTGACCGGGCGGCTGGAGACCGACTTCGTGCGGCCCGTGCCCGTCGACACCGTGCTGTACCTGGAGGCCGAGGTCACCGCGGTCGCCGGACGGAAGATCTACTCCACGGCCGTCGGCCGGATAGGCGGCCCGCAGGGCCCGGTCGCGGTCCGCGCCGAGGCCCTGTTCATCGAGGTCAAGGTCGACCACTTCATCGACAACGGACGACCCGAGGAGATCCGGGCGGCGATGGCCGACCCGGACCAGGCCAAGCGCGCTCGCGCCTTCGAGGTGAACCCCTGATGTCCCAGAACACCCACGCCCCCGTCGACGTGCTCATCCGCCGCGTCGACCCCGAGGTGCCCCTGCCCGCCTACGGGCACCCCGGCGACGCCGGCTGCGACCTGGTCACCACCGAGGCCGCGTCGCTCGCTCCCGGCGAGCGGGCCGTGCTGCCCACCGGCATCTCCATCGCGCTGCCCGACGGGTACGCCGCCTTCGTGCACCCGCGCTCCGGGCTGGCCGCACGCTGCGGGCTCGCGCTCGTGAATGCCCCGGGGACGGTGGATGCCGGGTACCGTGGGGAGATCAAGGTGATCGTGGTCAATCTCGACCCGCGCGAGAGCGTACGGTTCGAGCGTTTCGACCGCATTGCCCAGCTGGTTGTCCAGCGGGTCGAGAGGGTGCGCTTCCACGAGGTGGCGGAACTTCCCGGCTCGGCACGGGCCGAGGGGGGTTTCGGCTCCACCGGCGGTCATGCGGCCGTGGCCGGATCGAGCGCTGGTCAACAGGGTGGGAATGGCTACGCTTCGGTCGTAACCGACCGGGAAGGACAGTGACGTGTTCGGACGTCGCAAGAAGAACGACTCCGTCAACGACGGCAGCGCGGCCGAGCAGGTCGACGGCATCGAGGCCGAGGGCCGGGACGTCGCCGACGACTCCGCCGCGGACGAGCCGCGCAGGCTGAACCTGCCGCCGGCCCCGCGTCCGGACGGTCCCTGGGACGACTCCGAGGTCTCGGCTCCGGCCGAGGGCCGGGTCGACCTGGGCGGGATCCTGGTTCCGGGTGTCGAGGGCATGGAGCTGCGCGTCGAGGTCGCCGGGGACGCGATCGTCGCCGCGACCGTCGTGCTGCACGACAGCGCGGTGCAGCTGCAGGCCTTCGCGGCGCCCAAGAAGGAAGGCATCTGGGGCGAGGTCCGCGAGGAGATCGCCGCGGGCATCACCCAGCAGGGCGGCATCATCGAAGAGGTCCAGGGACCGCTGGGCTGGGAGCTGCGCGCGCAGGTCCCCGTCCCGCTGCCGGACGGCCAGACCGGCGCCCAGCTGGTCCGCTTCGTCGGTGTCGACGGACCGCGCTGGTTCCTGCGCGGCGTCATCTCCGGCCAGGGCGCGGTGCGTCCCGAGGCCGCCGGGGTGCTGGAGCAGATCTTCCGCGACACCGTCGTGGTGCGCGGGGAGGGTCCGATGGCCCCGCGCGACCCGATCGTCCTGAAGCTGCCGAACGACGCCCAGATGGTGCCGGACGGCGTGCAGACGGAGGAGCAGGAGGGCTCGCGCTTCTCCGGCGGCATGGGCCAACTGGAGCGCGGACCGGAGATCACCGAGGTCCGCTGAGACCCGGCAGACGCGTCACGGCCGTGGGCCGCACCCCCCCAGGGGGCGCGGCCCACGGCCGTTCGCGTCCCCCGGCGCCCGCGTCAGGGAAGCGTCAGGGATGGCCGCACGGGCGGTCATCCGCACGTGTGCGCCCGACTCGTCCCGGAGAATGGGCGCATGGGACGCGGCAGACTACGGATATACCTCGGCGCGGCGCCCGGTGTGGGCAAGACCTACGCGATGCTGTCCGAGGGCCACCGCCGGGTGGAGCGGGGCACCGACTGCGTCGTGGGCTTCGTCGAGCACCACGGGCGCCCGCGCACCGAGGTGATGCTGCACGGCCTGGAGCAGGTGCCGCGCCGCGCGGCGACGTACCGCGGCGCCGCCTTCACCGAGATGGACGTGGACGCGCTGCTCGCCCGCGCGCCCGCCATAGCCCTGGTGGACGAGCTGGCGCACACCAACGTCCCGGGATCGCGCAACGCCAAGCGCTGGCAGGACGTCGAAGAGCTGCTCAAGGCCGGCATCGACGTCGTCTCCACGGTGAACATCCAGCACCTGGAGTCCCTCGGGGACGTCGTCGAGGCGATCACCGGGGTGCGTCAGCGCGAGACCGTCCCCGACGAGGTGGTCCGGCGGGCCGACCAGGTCGAACTGGTCGACATGTCGCCCCAGGCGCTGCGGCGCCGGATGGCGCACGGCAACGTCTACCGGCCCGACAAGGTCGACGCGGCCCTGTCCAACTACTTCCGGCCGGGCAACCTCACGGCGCTGCGCGAACTGGCGCTGCTGTGGGTGGCCGACCGGGCCGACGAGTACCTCCAGCAGTACCGCGGCGAGCACGGCATCCGCTCCACCTGGCAGGCGCGCGAGCGGATCGTCGTCGGCCTCACCGGCGGTGCGGAGGGGCGCACGCTCATCCGCCGCGCGGCCCGGATGGCCGCCAAGGGTTCCGGCAGCGAGATCATGGGCGTCTACATCGCCCGCAGCGACGGGCTGACGGCGGCCTCGCCGAAGGAGCTGGCGGTCCAGCGGACCCTGCTCGAAGATCTTGGCGGAACGTTTCACCATGTGATCGGCGACAACATCCCCGACGCCCTCCTGGAATTCGCCAAGGGGGTCAACGCCACCCAGGTCGTCCTCGGCTCCAGCCGCCGCAAGTCCTGGCAGTACGTCTTCGGCCCCGGCGTCGGCGCCACCGTCGCCCGGGACTCCGGCCCCGACCTCGACGTCCACATCGTCACCCACGAGGCGGTGGCCAGGGGCCGCGGCCTGCCCGTCGTGCGCTCCGCGGCCCGGCTCGGGCGCCACCGGATCGTGGCGGGCTGGGTGGTGGGCGTCCTGCTGCCGGCGCTGCTCGCGCTGCTGCTCACGCACGTCGACTCCGATCCCGGCCTCGCCAACGAGATGCTGCTCTTCCTCTCGCTGACGGTCGCCGCCGCCCTGCTCGGAGGGCTCTGGCCGGCGCTGGCCTCGGCGGCCTTCGGGTCACTGCTGCTCAACTTCTACTTCGCCCCGCCGGTGCACCGGTTCACCGTCTCCGACCCCAAGAACATCGTGGCCATCGCGGTCTTCTTCGGGGTGGCCGTGTCGGTGGCCTCGGTGGTCGACCTGGCCGCCCGGCGCACCCACCAGGCGGCCCGGCTGCGCGCCGAGTCCGAGATCCTCTCCTTCCTCGCGGGCAGCGTCCTGCGCGGCGAGACCACCCTCGACGCCCTGCTGGAGCGGGTCCGGGAGACCTTCGCCATGGAGTCCGTTGCCCTGCTGGAACGGGCGGGCGACGTCGACCCCTGGGTCCGGGCGGGCAGCGTCGGCCCGGACCCGGTCGCCCGCCCCGAGGACGCCGATGTGGACATGCCCATCGGGGACCACATGGCGCTCGCCCTGAGCGGGCGCGTGCTGCCCGCGGAGGACCGCCGCGTGCTGGGCGCCTTCGCCGCGCAGGCCGCCGTCGTACTGGACCGCCAGCGCCTGGTCGGCGAGGCCGAGGGCGCGCGCCGGATGGCCGAGGGCAACCGGATCCGCACCGCCCTGCTCGCCGCCGTCAGCCACGACCTGCGGACCCCGCTCGCCTCGATCAAGGCCTCCGTCAGCTCGCTGCGCTCCGAGGACGTGGAGTGGTCCGAGGAGGACCGGGCGGAGCTGCTGGCGGGCATCGAGGAGGGCGCCGACCGGCTCGACCACCTCGTGGGCAACCTGCTCGACATGTCCCGGCTGCAGACCGGCACGGTCACCCCGCTGTTCCGGGAGATCGACCTCGACGAGGTGGTCCCGATGGCGCTGGGCGGCGTACCGGAGGACAGCGTCGTGCTGGACGTGCCGGAGTGGCTGCCGATGGTCGCGGTGGATCCGGGGCTGCTGGAGCGGGCCGTCGCGAACGTCGTGGAGAACGCCGTCAAGTACAGCCCCGGCGGGGAACCCGTGACCGTCGCCGCGAGTTTCCTGGGTGACCGGGTCGAGGTCCGCGTGGTGGACCGCGGGCCCGGCGTCCCCGACGAGGCCAAGGACACGATCTTCGCCCCCTTCCAGCGCCACGGGGACGCCCCGCGCGGCGCCGGGGTCGGCCTCGGGCTCGCCGTCGCCCGGGGCTTCGCCGAGGCCATGGGCGGCGCCCTCGCCGCCGAGGACACCCCCGGCGGCGGGCTGACCATGGTGCTCACCCTGCGCGCCGCCGCCCCGGCCGGGGGAGGGCCGCGCCCGGGCGGGGACCACCTCCCCGCCCCGCCCGACCTTCGCGCACCGACCGAACTCCCCGAACCGACCGACGTACGACAGAAGGCAGGACCTCGATGACCCGGGTGCTCGTGGTGGACGACGAGCCGCAGATCGTCCGAGCCCTCGTGATCAACCTCAAGGCGCGCAAGTACGAGGTCGACGCCGCCGCCGACGGGGCGCAGGCCCTGGAGCTGGCCGCGGCCCGCCACCCCGACGTGATCGTCCTCGACCTCGGCCTGCCCGACATGGACGGCGTCGAGGTGATCAAGGGGCTGCGCGGCTGGACCCGGGTTCCCATCCTGGTGCTCTCGGCCCGTCACAGCTCCGACGAGAAGGTCGAGGCGCTCGACGCGGGAGCCGACGACTACGTCACCAAGCCCTTCGGCATGGACGAGCTGCTCGCCCGGCTGCGGGCCGCCGTCCGCCGGGCCGAACCGGGCCCGGGCGCCGGCGGGGACGAGGTGGTCGTGGAGACCGCGGGCTTCACCGTGGACCTGGCCGCCAAGAAGGCGGTGCGCGAGGGGCGCGACGTACGGCTTACCCCCACCGAGTGGCACCTGCTGGAGGTCCTGGTCCGCAACGGGGGCAAGCTCGTCAGCCAGAAGCAGCTGCTCCAGGAGGTCTGGGGGCCCTCGTACGGCACGGAATCCAACTACCTCCGGGTCTACATGGCGCAGCTGCGCCGCAAACTGGAGGCCGACCCCTCGCACCCGCGGCACTTCATCACCGAACCGGGCATGGGATACCGCTTCGAGAGGTAGCCGACGCGCCGGTACGCTTCCTGTATGAGTGCTGAACCGCGTCCCGAGAAGCCCGCGAAACCGGCCAGGCCGGGGGGCCGGTTCCGCCGGATGATAGAGCGGCTCTCCACCTCCCAGGAGGAGCTGCATTCGGCGGAGCTGCAGGAGGACGCAGAAGCCGCGGGATGCACGCGGATCTGCGACTGTGACGACCGCCAGATAGTCAAGGTGACCGGTACGCTGCGCACGGTCACCTTGCGGCCGAGGGCCGGCGTGCCCGCGCTGGAGGCGGAGCTGTTCGACGGCTCCGCCGCGCTGGACGTGGTCTGGCTCGGCCGTCGCTCGATCGTGGGTATCGAGCCGGGCAGGCGCATGATCGCCTCCGGGCGGATCTCGCTGAGCCATGGGCGCCGGGTCCTCTTCAACCCGAAGTACGAACTCCGACCGCTCGGACAGGAGCACTAGCCGGTGACGTCACTCGACAAACCGACCCATCAGCAGCCGGCGGGCCCGCAGCCCGGGACCCCCGCGCCGGACGCGCAGGCCCCGGCGGCGCAGCCGACCGAGGACCAGAAGGCCGTGACCCAGGCGGCGCTCTTCGACGCCTTCGGCGGCATCCGGGGCACGGTCGAGACCATGCTCCCGGGCCTGCTCTTCGTCATGATCTACACGATCAACAAGAACGTGACCATGTCCGCCATCGCGGCGGGCGCCGTGGCGGTCCTGCTGGTCATCGTGCGGCTCGCCCGCAAGGACACCGTCAAGCACGCCTTCAGCGGCGTGTTCGGCGTCGGCGTGGGCGTGGCCTTCGCCCTCTTCACCGGCACCGCCAAGGGCTTCTACCTGCCGGGCATGATCTACGGCGCCGGACTCGGCGTGGCCTTCACGCTGTCCGCGCTCGTCGGCTTCCCGCTGCTCGGCGTGATGCTGGGACCGGTCTTCAAGGAGAACCTGTCCTGGCGCACCCGCAATCCGGGACGCAAGAAGGCCTACGTCAAGGCCAGCCTGGCCTGGGGCCTGATCTTCATCGCCAAGTACGCGATCCTCTTCCCGCTGTACTTCTGGGGGGACGAGACCCAGCTGGGCTGGGTGCTGATCGCGCTCAAGCTGCCGCCGATGGTGCTGGCCGTGTACTTCACCTGGCTGTTCCTGGCGACGGCGCCGCCGCCCATCAACGTGATGGCGGAGTGGGAGGCCGAGGAGGCCGCCGAGAAGGAACGCAAGGCCGCGGCGAAGGCCGCGAAGGCTGCGAAGGCGCGCCACCGGCAGGTCTGAGCACCCGCCGGGCCCGGATCGCGGGGCACGGCAGGGGAGGGCAGGACCGACGAAGGGCGGGTGGCCACCGGGCCACCCGCCCTTCCGCGTGCGCGCGTACGTCCGTGTGCGCACGTACGCGTGAACTCCGCGCGGCGTCAGCGCCGGGCCTGGAGGAGTTCCTCCAGCTGCTCCTCGCGGGCCTGGGCGGCCACGAAGAGGAGTTCGTCGCCGGACTCCAGGGTCTCCTCGGGGTGCGGGGTGAGCACCCGGTTGCCGCGGATGATCGTGACCAGCGAGGTGTCCTCGGGCCAGCTGATCTCGCTGATCTGGGTCCCGGCGACCGGGGACTCCGGCGGCAGGGTCAGCTCGACGAGGTTGGCATCGCCGTGGCTGAAGCGCAGCAGCCGGACCAGGTCGCCGACGCTCACCGCTTCCTCGACCAGGGCGGACATCAGGCGCGGGGTGGAGACGGCGACGTCCACGCCCCAGGCCTCGTTGAAGAGCCACTCGTTCTTCGGGTTGTTGACGCGGGCCACCACGCGCGGCACCCCGTACTCGGTCTTCGCGAGCAGCGAGACGACGAGGTTGACCTTGTCGTCACCGGTGGCGGCGATGACCACGTTGCAGCGCTGGAGCGCGGCCTCGTCCAGCGAGGTGATCTCGCAGGCGTCGGCCAGCAGCCACTCGGCCTGCGGCACCCGCTCGACCGAAATGGCGGTCGGAGCCTTGTCGACCAGGAGGACCTCGTGCCCGTTCTCCAGCAGTTCGCCCGCGATGGAGCGGCCCACGGCGCCGGCACCGGCGATCGCGACCCTCATGCGTGTGCCTCCTCGGGGCCTTCGGCGAAGGCCGCCTCGACCTTGTCGATCTCGTCCGTGCGCATCATCACGTGGACGAGGTCGCCTTCCTGGAGCACGGTCTGGGAGGTCGGCAGCGTCGCCTCGCCCAGCCGGGTGAGGAACGCGACGCGGACGCCGGTCTCCTCCTGCAGATCACTCACCTTGCGCCCGATCCAGGCGGCGGAGGTGTGCACCTCGGCCAGCTGGACGCCGCCGCTCGGGTCGCGCCACAGCGGCTCGGCCCCGGACGGCAGCAGCCGGCGCAGCATCTGGTCGGCGGTCCACCGCACGGTCGCGACGGTGGGGATGCCCAGGCGCTGGTAGACCTCGGCGCGCTTGGGGTCGTAGATGCGGGCGGCGACGTTCTCGACGCCGAACATCTCCCGGGCCACCCGGGCGGCGATGATGTTGGAATTGTCACCACTGCTGACCGCGGCGAAGGCCCCCGCCTCCTCGATGCCGGCCTCGCGCAGGGTGTCCTGGTCGAAGCCGACGCCGGTGACGCGGCGGCCCCCGAAGGACGCTCCCAGCCGGCGGAACGCGGTGGGGTCCTGGTCGACGACGGCGACCGTGTGCCCCTGCTGCTCCAAGGTCTGCGCGAGGGCGGAGCCCACTCTTCCGCAGCCCATAATGACGATGTGCACGGCCGTCCTTCCGGCTGTCGGCGGCTGGCGGCCTGCCGTGGGATTGCCTTTCGGGCTTCCGTCGGGTTCCACGGGGACCAGCCTTGTTTCCTGCTCAGGCTTAACAGGGTCTCAGACCATGGCCCAAGCTACACACGGGCGGTCACCAGTGGGGGCTCTGTGTCGTCTCCCGGGCTCCCGCGGCCGGCAAATGCGTCGGCACGGGGGTGGTGGTTGGCCAGGGGAAATTCCCAACGCTTACGATCCTCTGCGTGTCCAAACTGACCGACGTGCCCAAACGGATCCTGATCGGCCGGGCGCTACGCAGCGACCGCCTCGGAGAAACGCTGCTCCCCAAGCGGATCGCCCTCCCCGTCTTCGCCTCCGACCCGCTCTCCTCAGTGGCATATGCCCCTGGCGAGGTACTGCTGGTCCTGTCGATCGCGGGCGTGTCGGCGTACCACTTCAGCCCCTGGATCGCGGTGGCGGTCGTGGTGCTGATGTTCACCGTGGTCGCTTCCTACCGGCAGAACGTCCACGCCTACCCCAGCGGCGGCGGCGACTACGAGGTCGCCAACACCAACCTCGGCCCCCAGGCGGGCCTCACCGTCGCCAGCGCCCTGCTGGTCGACTACATCCTGACCGTCGCCGTCTCCATTTCCTCCGGCGTCGAGAACCTCGGCTCCGCCGTCGATTTCGTCATCGAGCACAAGGTGCTCTCGGCGATGATCATGATTCTGCTCCTTACGCTGATGAATCTGCGCGGGGTGAAGGAATCCGGGAACCTCTTCGCCATCCCGACCTACATCTTCGTCGGCGCGGTATTCGTGATGATCGCGTGGGGTGCCTGGCGCGGCCTTGTCATGGACGACACCATGCGGGCCCCGACCGCCCATCTGGAGATCAAGGCGGAACACCAGGGGCTGGCCGGCTTCGCGCTGGTCTTCCTGCTGCTCCGGGCCTTCTCGTCCGGCTGCGCCGCCCTCACAGGCGTCGAGGCCATCAGCAACGGCGTCCCCGCCTTCCGCAAGCCCAAGAGCAAGAACGCGGCCACCACCCTCGCGCTGATGGGCGGCCTGGCCGTCACCATGTTCTGCGGCATCATCGCCCTGGCCATGGCCACCGACGTGAAGATGGCCGAGACGCCCGGCACGGACCTGCTGGACAAGGGGGTCCCCGTCGGTTCCGGATTCGTCCAGCACCCGGTGATCTCCCAGGTCGCCGAAGCGGTCTTCGGCAACGGCAGCTTCCTCTTCATCGTGCTCGCCGCGGCCACCGCGCTCGTCCTCTTCCTGGCCGCCAACACCGCGTACAACGGCTTCCCGCTGCTCGGTTCGATCCTCGCCCAGGACCGCTACCTGCCGCGCCAGCTGCACACCCGCGGTGACCGCCTCGCCTTCTCCAACGGCATCGTGCTGCTCGCCGGCGCCGCGATGCTGCTGGTGTGGATCTACGACGCCGACTCCACCAAGCTCATCCAGCTCTACATCGTCGGCGTATTCGTCTCCTTCACGCTCAGCCAGATCGGCATGGTCCGGCACTGGAACCGCCACCTGCGGACCGAGAAGGACGCGGCGGCCCGCCGCCGGATGCACCGCTCCCGGGCGATCAACACCTTCGGCGCCATCTTCACCGGGCTGGTGCTGGTCGTCGTGCTCGCCACCAAGTTCACGCACGGCGCCTGGGTCGCCCTGCTCGGCATGGTGATCTTCTACGGCACGATGACCGCGATCCGGAAGCACTACGACCGGGTCTCCGCCGAGATCGCGGCCGCCGACGGCCCCTCCGAGGACAGCGTGCGGCCCTCCCGGGTCCACTCCATCGTCCTCGTCTCCAAGGTCCACAAGCCCACGCTGCGCGCCCTGGCCTTCGCCAAGCTGACCCGTTCGGACACACTGGAGGCACTCAGCATCAGCGTCGACCCGGCCGAGACGAAGGCGCTGCGCCAGGAGTGGGAGCGGCGCGGGATCAACGTTCCGCTCAAGATCCTCGACTCGCCGTACCGGGAGATCACCCGGCCGGTGGTGGAGTACGTGAAGGGGCTGCGCAGCGAGAACCCGCGCGACGCGGTCAGCGTCTACATCCCCGAGTACGTCGTCGGCCGCTGGTACGAGCACCTGCTGCACAACCAGAGCGCGCTGCGGCTCAAGGGGCGGCTGCTCTTCACCCCCGGTGTGATGGTCACCTCGGTGCCCTACCAGCTGGAGTCCTCCGAGCTGGCGAAGAAGCGCGCCAAGCGGCGCCAGGACTGGAACGCGCCCGGCGCGGTGCGCCGCGGTCCGGTGGACACCCCGCGCTCGCCCCGCCCGCCGAAGTCGAAGGACAAGGACGCGGCGTCGAAGTAGCGCCTCCCCGGTCCGCCGGGTCAGCCCGCACCGCGGGCCGCTCGGCGGCCGGGCGGATTGGTGAACGGCCGGACGAGATCCACGTAAACTGGTGGGTCGGCCGTCCGGCCGTTCTTTCCTGCCCCGCCCTTGATCCTTGGAGTTCCCCCACCATGACCGAGCAGAACGAGACGAAGAAGTCACTGGTCGGGGAAGAGTACGAGGTCGAGGTCGGCGCCGTCGCCCACGGCGGCCACTGCATCGCCCGCACCGCCGAAGGACGGGTCCTGTTCGTCCGGCACACCCTGCCCGGCGAGAAGATCATCGCGAAGGTCACCGAAGGCGACGAGGACTCCCGCTTCCTGCGCGCCGACGCGATCACCGTGCTCGAAGCGTCCAAGGACCGCATCGAGGCGCCGTGTCCCTACGCCGGCCCGGGCAAGTGCGGCGGCTGCGACTGGCAGCACGCCAAGCCCGGCGCCCAGCGCCGGCTCAAGGGCGAGGTCGTGACCGAGCAGCTCCAGCGACTGGCCGGGCTCACCCCCGAAGAGGCCGGCTGGGACGGTACGGTCCTGCCCGCCGAGGGCGACAAGCTGCCCGCCGGACAGGTGCCCGCCTGGCGCACCCGGGTGCAGTTCGCGATCGACGAGGACGGCCGCGCGGGCCTGCGCAAGCACCGCTCGCACGACATCCAGCCGGTCGACCACTGCATGATCGCCTCCCCGGGCGTCACCGAACTGGGCATCGAGAAGCGCGAGTGGCCCCAGCTGGCCGCCGTCGAGGCCGTCGCGGCCTCCGGCTCCGGCGACCGCCAGGTCATCCTCACCCCGCAGCCCGGCGGCCGGCTGCCGCTGGTCGAGCTGGACAAGCCCGTCTCGGTCCTGCGGGTCGAGGAGAAGGACGGCGGCGTCCACCGCGTCCACGGCCGCGCCTTCGTGCGCGAGCGCTCCGACGGCCGCACCTACCGCGTCGGCATGGGCGGCTTCTGGCAGATCCACCCGCAGGCCGCGGACACCCTGGTCAAGGCCGTCATGCAGGGCCTGATGCCGCGCAAGGGCGAAATGGCCCTGGACCTCTACTGCGGCGTCGGCATCTTCGCCGGCGCCCTGGCCGAGCGGCTGGGCGACACGGGCGCGGTGCTCGGCATCGAGTCGACGAAGCGCGCGGTCGAGGACGCCCGGCACAACCTCCAGGACATGGAGCGCGTCCGCATCGAACACGGCAAGGTCGAGCAGGTCCTGCCGCGCACCAAGATCAGCGAGTGCGACCTGATCGTCCTGGACCCGCCCCGCGCGGGCGCGGGCAAGCAGACCGTCCGCCACCTGGCCGGCCTCTCCCCCCGCCGCATCGCGTACGTGGCCTGCGACCCGGCGGCCCTGGCCCGCGACCTGGCGTACTTCAAGGACAACGGCTACAAGGTCCGCACGATGCGCGTCTTCGACCTCTTCCCGATGACGCACCATGTCGAGTGCGTCGCGATCCTTGAGCCCGTTGGAAAGGGCCTCTGACCTGCAGGTTAGGGCAGTGTGCGTTATGTGCGCTGTGGGCGATATCTTGACGCAGATTTGACGCTCGTGACGCACGTTTGACGCACGTGATCGGAAAAACCTGACGCTCCGTCAGTAATGGATGGGTACCTCCCGCGGCAGCTTGTGGTCTTGCCAAGGGAGGTGCCCTTCTTGGCGTTGGGCAGTCGAGTCGGTCCGTGTTGGAACCAGATTCTGACCGACCGCGCTGAACACGTTCCGTGACATTGTCAATGTGCCTTGCTTCTAGAAGCCGGGCCCGTAGGGGTTCCATCCGTGCAGGAACGGCTGGAGATCGTCGGCGCGAGGTTCGGGAATGTCCGGCAGGCGGAGCGTCCCGTTGAGTGGGTCCAGCCGCTGCACGTGGCCCGAGGCCCAAGCGATCCATGCCTCGGCTCCGTCCCTCTCCGTACCAGTCGGCAGGTTCTTTGTGTGGAGGCGGAGGGCGTCGATGTACGCGGCCAGGGCCGCTGCGCGACGCCATGCCTTTCTTGCGCTTCGAGTCGCTGGACGCGGACTGTCTCGGCGTAGTCGATCTTTGCCTGTTCCATTGCGGCTTCCCACCGGAGCCGCTTCTCCCGTGCGGCCTCCAGGTCGGCCAGCCGTTTGCGTTCGGCAGCTTCGCCTCGAAGTTCCACTTCCTGCACGATTTCGGCGAGCTGGTGCTCAAGAGGGCGTGCGACCGTGTCGGCCCACTCGTCGGCCCTGTGTCGTGACCCGCCGCTGATGCACATCCTCAGGCGTTCAGCGGGGGAGTAGTCGTACCGAGGAATCCGCACCCAGGAATGCTTCTCGGCGTCCGAGAGCTCCTTCTTCGTGGGAATGTGGTCGGTCCGGTCCTGTTCTTGCAGGATGAGGAAATCGCATCGCTGGCCCTGGGCTGTGATGGTGAAGTGGGGAGAGCCGTTGCGCCGGCGATGAGGGGCAGGTGCACTCTCGGCCGTACCGAACGCGCTGACATACCCCAGCTTCTGCGTTGCGGTGAGCAGTGCGTGGATGAGGCGGAAGGCTCTGCCCTGCACGGATTTGGTCAGTGCCATGGGCTGGGAGTGCGCCTGCAGAGCTCTGACCACGGGGTGCGGAGTGGGGAGCCGTGCCGGTACCGAAACGGGTGACAGCACGGCCAACCGCCAGGCTGGGGTGTCGACCAACCGGATTTCGTATCCGTCGCGGAACCAGCCGGCGTTTAGTACTGCAACGGTCTTTGGTCTGATGGGTGGGCAGTTTCTGGTGGTGTGTGGCCGCGTCGTTTGTAGTGGCTGGTGCGGGCCTGGTGTTGTCGTCTGCGGCGCCAGTGTGACCAGTGCAGGACGTGTTCAATGGGTGCTGGTCGGCGGTGGGTGAGGCGGGTGATCAGGCGTCGGAGTTCGGGGAGGGTGAGGGGTATGAGCTGGGAGGATCCGTTTCTGCTTTCCCGGCAGCGTGCTCGCGGGCCTTCAGGACGGTGAGGCAGGCGTGGGCGGCCATGGCGAGGGTGATGTGGCGGTGCCAGCCGGGGTAGCGTCGGACCTGGTAGTCGTCCAGGCCGCATTCCTGTTTCGCGCTCTGGAAGCATTCCTCGATCGCCCACCGGCTGCCGGCGACGCGGATGAGTTCGTCGAGGGTGGTCTCGGCGGGGCAGTAGGCGATGTAGTAGGAGATCTGGTCGGGCCGGCTGACGCTTCGGCGGGCGATGACCCAGTGCCGGCGGTCTTCGCGGTGCCAGGGCCGGACTTCCACCCTGGCCCAGTCGTAGACCCGCGGGCCGTGGGCTCCGTTCCCGCAGGAACGGCGCTTCCACTTCTGCCGGGGCAGTCCGAAGAACAGGTCGTGAACGGGGTGGTCCATGGCCCAGCGGGTCACAACGGTGTCGTGGCGGGTAGTCGCCATGACGTGGAAGACGTCCGCCCGCTCGAGCTCGGTGCGCCAGCCCTTGGAGAAACCGTAGGCGGCGTCCGCGGTCACCCACCGGAACGGAACCCCCGCCTCGATCGCCCGGCGGACCATGGCCTTGGCGATGACCACCTTCGTCTCGAAGGCGACCGTGTCCTCGATGCCCGCGGCCCGGCAGCGTGCCCGGTCATCGGTCCATGACGTGGGCAGATACAAGCGGCGGTCGACCAGCGTGCGGCCGCGTTCGCCGGCATAGGCGAGGAAGACACCGACCTGGCAATTCTCCGTGCGGCCAGCCGTTCCCGAGTACTGGCGCTGGACCCCGGCCGAGCGTATGCCCTTCTTCAGGAACCCGGTGTCGTCCACGATCACCACCGCACCCGGGTCACCGAGATGCTCGACGACGTAGTCACGGACGTCGTCGAGGACTTCGTCAGCGTCCCAGTCGCACCGGTTCAGCAGCCGGTGCATCCGGTCAGGAGCCGCGTGACCGGCCTCTTCCGCGAGCGTCCAGCCATTCTTGCGTTCCAGCGGAGCTATCAGGCCCCGCATATACGCCAGTGCCGACTCACGCGGCTCCGACCGGGCAAACCGGTGCACGAACCGCTCATGCACCTCACCCAGATCCGCCGCCCACACCCTCACATCACCAAGTACCCCACCCATAACCACACCAACGACCAACCTGGCCACCAGTCACGCCAAACGCCGTTGCAGTACTAGACCGTACATCGACGAGGTGGCGGTGGCACTCGTCACCTGCTGGGAGTGGGGCATCGCACGGCGGATCCGCCAAGAGACCCCGGTGCGGTCAGAGGACCTGAATCGGGACCCGCTGGCGGAGACGACCGCCGGACTGGAGTACATGTGGACACGACATCCATCACCGCCCGGTTCGCGAGGCTCGGCTGCGCCGTCTGCTGGGCGCCCCCGACCTGGACTGGCTGGTCAACCAGATGCGTCGGCGCCTGGAGCGTGCACAGCCACTGACCGGTCCGGTTTCTCTCGGCGTGCTCTTGTCGGCGCAGCGGGCATCGGCCGAGCGGCGGCCTGACATCCTGCCACTCGCAGGACAGCCGGCCGAGGCTCCCTGGGGTCCGGATCTACAGCAGGCCCACTTGTACCGATCCCTACTTGGCTGTCAGTGCAGTTTGATAAGCCTGCCTGCAGTGGTGATCGATGTTCCGGGGATGGGGATGGAAATGGCCGAACAACCGGTGTTTCTGCTGGGCGAGGGACTGAACGCTCTGGAGCCAGCCGCGTTCGAGACCGAGGCCGAATTCCAGGCGTTGCTGGCACGCCACCCCCGGATCTTGGACTTCGGTTCGCTCGCTGACGGCCGACCCCTTCGGCTCGTTCTCGTGGCGCGCGAGATGAGAGTCCCCACAAGCAACGAGAGCGGCTCCACGTACTGGCTGGACCACCTGTTCGTGGACGCGGACGGTGTGCCGACCTTGGTGGAGGTCAAGCGGGCGGCCGACACCCGCATACGACGGGAAGTCGTGGGCCAGATGCTCGACTATGCCGCCAACGGGGCGCGTTACTGGCCTGCTGCGCTGCTCCAGCGGACCTTCGAGGAAACCTGCGCGGTGGACGGGCGGCCTCTCGAGGACGCCTACCAGGAGCTGCTGCACGGCCAGTCGCCCGAAGAGTTCTGGGCGACGGTCGAGGAGCGGCTCGCGGCCGGGCGGATGCGGTTGCTCTTCGTGGCTGACCGGATACCCCTGGAACTGAGGGCCATCGTCGAGTTCCTGAACCGGCAGCTGCGGCAGACCGATGTCTACGCGGTCGAGCTGACCCAGTACAGGGGCAGCGGTGACCACCGTGTGCTGGTCCCGAGAGTCCACGGCGAGGTGGCTACGGCGAACAAGACGCAGTCGAGGTCCGGTCAGACGGGCAGGAAGTGGACGCGGGCCGACATGGACGCTGCACTACAGAGCCGTAATCCGGACCAGCGGCAGGTCGCCCTCGCGCTGCTTGACCACGCGGAGGCGGCAGGCCGCCCTGTGGGCAACGGAGCGGCGTACCCCAGTTTCTCGGTCTACTTTCCGGCCTTCGGCAGGGAGGTTCCTGTCTGGACCCTGTCACTGCGCGAGGATCCGGCCAAGGATGATCTCGCCTTCAGCTTCGGGTCCATCACCCACCACCTGGGAAGCGAGGCGACTTCTACCTTCGCGGACGCCCTGCCGGCCGTGGGCGGACTTCAGCAGAAGCTCGTGGCGCAACGGACGAAGGGCTTCAAGGGCTGGCCGGCGGTTTCGCTGGCGGCGCTGGCCGGCGATCCGGAGGCTGTACGCCAGGTGCTGGCGGCCATCGAGCAGCTGATGAGGCACGGCAGCGCCTGATCGCAGGCATCTGTGCATGACCATGCACACCGTGTGGTCCCGGAAAGGCGCGCGATAGGCTCTGCCAGGTGGTTTGCCCGTCTCATTGGGCGCGGGGTGCGATGGAGGACGGAAAGTGACAGCAGCGGGAGGAAAGCCGGTACCCAAGCCCGGCCCGCCGAAGCCCGTCCAGCAGTGGTTCCAGGACCGTCCCTCCCCCTACCCCTGGGAGCAGGAGGCGCTGGACCACGTTCGGAGACTACTGCCCGGGGCCGAGCCCTACCGAGCATGGGCCACCTTCTCGTTCACCGCGCACTCGGGCCGGATCAACGAGTGCGACCTTCTCGTTGCGGTCCCCGCCGGCCTGTTCCTGATCGAGATCAAGAGCCACCCCGGAGAGCTACACAACACCGGTTCCACCTGGAACTTCCGCGGCACCGACCGCACACGGACGATCAACAACCCGCTGCACTTCAACGACCTCAAGTCGAAGGAGCTCCGCAGCCAACTGCGCTGGGCGGCCCGCAAGCTCGGCATGGACGAACGGGTCGTCCCACGGATCGAGCCCGCTGTCTTCCTGTCGGCCCCCGACCTCGTGAGCCATCTGGACGAGGTCCAGCGCATCCGCGTATACGGGCGGGACGGCGGCGGCAGTGGCCTGGATCGCATCTGGCAGGACTTCCTGGGGCTGCCCCCGGACCGCCCGGAGCGGCGTATCACGCCCGAGTTCGCCCGGCAGACGCTGCCGCAGCTGCTCCGGACCATCGGCATCCGGCAATCCACTGGGCACCTGCGCTTCGGCGACGCCTGGAAACTCCGCCCGCATCCGCTCGATGCCGGTGCGACGTGGGAGGACCGTCTCGCCCATCGTGACGACGGCCTGGTGCAGGAAGAGGGACGGGTCCGGATCTACCTGGTCAGCCAGGGGGCGACCGAGGCGGCACGCAAGTCCACGGAGCGTGCCGCGCGGCGCGAATACCAGGTGCTGCAGGGCATCAACCACCGCGGCATCGTCGACGCCGTCGAGTTCCGGGAGCACGAGGCCGGACCGGCCATCCTCTTCCGCCACCGGCAGAGCGATCTGCGCCTGGACCAGTACCTGGACACCTACGGCGGCAAGCTCACCCCCGAGATGCGGCTCGACATGGTCCGTCAGCTCGCCGAGGCCGTCCGCTACGCCCACAACCGGTCCCTGTACCACCGAGCGCTGGCCGCCCGGTCGGTCTACGTCTCCTTCCGCAGTGAAGGAGCCGCCCCCGAGCTGCGGATCACGGACTGGCAGACCGCCGCACGCGACTTCGACAGCAACGCCACCTTCTTCCGCTCGATCGGTGGCTCGGCACTCGATGCCGCCTTGATCGAGGACGAAGCCCGCGTCTATCTCGCGCCGGAGACGGACCAGCCGTACGCCGATCCGGCGGACCTCGACATGTTCGGCCTGGGCGCGGTAGCCCATCTCATCCTGACCGGCCAACCGCCCGCACCGCAGCGCAGCGTGCTGACCGAACGCCTCCGCGCAGACTCCGGCCTGCACCTGTTTGCTGTTGCCGACGGTGTCTCGGAGGCCTTGGACACGCTGGTCTACCAGTCGACCCGTTCCGATGTGAACGACAGGCTGAGCTCTGCGGAGGCGTTCCTGGACCTGCTCGACGAGGCGGAACGGGTTGGCGTCCTGCCCGACTCCCCGGAGGCAGCAGCGGCCGACCCGCTAGAGGCGATGCCGGGGCAGGCGATCGACACCGAATGGTCGGTACGCCGAGTCCTCGGTACCGGAGCCACGGCGCGCGCCCTCCTCGTGGAGCGGGCGGTCGAGGACGCAGACGGCAACGTACGCATTGACGAGCACGTCTTCAAGGTCGCGCTGGACGAAGAGAAGGCGGAGAGGCTGCGCGCCGAGGCCCGCGCCCTCAAACTCGTCGGCGGCGGAGCCGTGGTGCAGCTGCGCGGCGAGGAGCTGCGCGAGATCCACGGGCGGACGATCCTCGAGCTGGAGTACGCCGGCGAACAGTCGCTCGGCGCCCGGCTCCGCGGCAAGGGGAAGCTCACCTACCACGAGCTGGAGCGTTTCGGCGAGGACCTCTTCCAGGCGCTCGACCAGCTCGCCGGCCATGGAGTGCGCCACCGCGACATCAAGCCGGACAACTTCGGCATCCAGCGCCGGAAGGACCGCACCTGGCAGCTGAAGCTCTTCGACTTCTCACTGACCGATGCCTCGGACCGCGATGTGAAGGCGGGCACCCGCGGCTACCTCGACCCGTTCCTGGGCTCGGTGCGCCGCAGCCACTACGACGATCACGCGGAGTACTACGCGGCAGCCGTCACCCTGCACGAGATGGCCAGCGGCGAGCGCCCCGTATGGGGCGACGGCCAGTACGATCCGCTCACCAACGAATCCGCCGAACTCCACATCGCCAACGAGCTGTTCGAACCCGCGCTGGCGGAAGGGTTCCGGGCCTTCTTCGAACGGGCACTGCACCGGGAGATCGAGCAGCGCTTCGACACACTGCGGCAGATGAAGGACGCCTGGCAGGAGGTCTTCCGCGCGGCGGACGCGACCCGTCCCACCACCACGCCCTCCACGGTCGGCACGGTGGTCGAGGACGCCGAAGAGGCCCGCGAGAGCGCGGCTGCGGCGGCCGAGGCCACGACCGTGCTGGAGGCGGCGGGCCTGTCCCCCCGCGCGGTCTCCGTCGCCAACGGCCTCGGCGCGACGACCGTCGGCCAGCTGCTGGACATCCAGCCGTACGCCATCTCCAAGGCCCGTGGTGCGGGCGCCCTGGTCCGCAAGGAACTCAACCGGCGCCGCAAGCAGTGGGCGGCCGCCCTCCGTGGCAAGCCCGCCAACGGGGCATCGTCCCGGATCCCGACTCGGACCGCCGCGCCGGACGCGGGGCCGGGCGACATCCCGGGCGCGGAGATGGCCCGCATTCTGTCGATAGACGACATGGCGGCGCTGCTGACCCCTGCCCCCGGCCGCAAGGGTTCCCACCGGGAAGAGGTCGTACGGCTCACTCTGGGGCTGCCGCCCGAGGACGGCGGCCTCTCCCCGCTGGGTGCCTGGCCCGTACAGGCGCGCATCGCCGATCACCTGAAGATCAAGCAGCCGCCGGTCTCCCGCCACCACCGCATCGAGATCAAGCAGTGGGCGGAGGCGGAGTGGCTGGCGCCGGTCCGCTCCGAGCTCGCGGACATCCTGGACAGCTCGGGCCGCGTGATGACTGCCCCCGAGGCGGCGGCCGAACTACGTGCCCGCCACGGGGCCGACGACGACACCCCCCAGCGGACCCTCGCGCGCTCGCTGGCCGTCGTCCGCGCTGCGGTCGAGGCGGAGACCGGCGACGAGACGGAAGGGCACGAGCCGAGGCTCGCCGTCCACCGGCGCGGTGACACCGTCCTGCTCGCCTCGGAGTCCCTGCCGGGCACGGACGACCCGAGCCCACGGGAACTGGCCGACTATGCCTCGGCACTCGGCGCCACCGCCGAAAGGCTGGCCCGGCAGGAGCCGCTGCCTGGCCGAGCGGAGGTGGTCCGCGAGCTGAGGGCCGTACCGACCCCGGAGGGCTCCGCCCCGCTTGCCGACACCCGCCTTGTCGCATTGGCCGCGGCCATTGCCCCGGCCGTAGAGGTCACCCCGCGCCTGGAGCTGTACCCGCGGGACCTCGGGTTGGAGCGTGCGCTGCGCATCTCCCAGGCGGGCGCGGGCGTACGGGCCGACCGGGGCATCAACCAGGCGGAGTTGGTGGCACGGGTCAAGGCACGTTTCCCCGAACTCCAGGTACTCGCAGGGGGCCGTGAGCCGACCCACGTCGAGCTGGAGGACGCCCTGCAGGCGGCCCGGTTCGACCTGCGCTACGACCTTGACACCGACACCTTCCAGCTGCCGGCTGCCAGGACGGCGCACCCCGTGACGGCTTCCGGCGGCCTGACCAGCCTCCTGCCGCCGCCCCGTGTCACTCGCATCGAGCGGGAGGACCCGCACGGAGCGGTCCGCGAACGCCTCATGGCGAATGCCCGGCGCGGCGGCTTCCTCGCCCTGACTGTGAAGGGCATCCGGCTGCCGGGCGTAGCGGACGCCGTGGCTGCCGCCTTCCCGGTCCTGCCCGTCGACTTGGGTGCGGTATTCCTGGCGGAGTTCCGGAAGCTGGTGGAGGAAAAGGGCCAGGACTGGCAGACGGTGCTGCGTGCGGACAGTGCCTCCGCGCCGGGCCGCATCAAGCCGGGCCTGGCCACCTTCGTACGCGCCGTCTGGCAGCGCGTCGGCGAGGACCTCCAGACCCGCTGCGCGGCCCCGCGCACGGTGCTGTTTCTGCACGGCGCCGGCCTGATCGCCCGTTACTGGGACGAGGGCGGCCACGCCTTCCTCGTCGGCCTCCAGGGCGCGGCGCGCCGTCCGGTGGACAACCCGCACGGGCTGTGGCTGCTGTGCCCGGTGGAGACCCGGTCGCAGCTGCCGCACCTGGACGGCCGGACCGTCGAGGTGATCGGTGGGGACGGGGAGCAGGCGCACCTGGACGGGGCGTTCCTGGAGACGCTGGCGAAGGGGTGAGAGCGGGGTGCTGTTCCTGGCTCAAGCCAGGAACAGCACCCCGTCGCCGCACACCCGTCGGTCAGGCCACGGGCTTACGCGCGACCCCGCCCTTGCGGCCGATGTCGAAGGCGAGCCGGTAGACGTCCGGCAGGTCGATCGCGCCGTTGGTTCGCCTGGTCATGACGCCCAGTTCCAGCAGCTCTTCGAGGATCGCGGTCGGGTTGTCGATCTTGCGGGGGCCGCTGCCCTGCTTCACGTCCTCCAGCAGCTCCACGATCCTGCCCGACAGACGGTTGCTCTCCCATGCGAAACGCACGGCCGACGGCTCCATGGGCACCTGACTGCCTTCGAGCAGCTTGACGGCGAGCGCCGCCCATCCGATGTCGTCCTTCAGCTCATCGACGCGGTTCTTGGACGAGCTGCTCAGACTCTCGCGGATCGCGTCGTAGTGCAGGGGGAGCGGATGGCCTGCGTACCGCTCGGCGGTCAGCTGCGCCGACCGAAAGAGCGTGTGCAGCCATGTCCGGGGGCTGACCCGGCCGAGACCGTCCTGAAGATGGTTCGGCACCCAGGTGTAGGTGTGCCCCTTGCGGCGGTCCGTGCCCATGAAGGGGCCGGCCAGAGTGACGAGGACTTCCTCCTGTCGCTTCTGGTCGGCGATCACGTCGACCGGAGCTATGTAGCGCCCCTCGCCCTCCGGCCGCCATTCACCGGTCGCCTTGCGGAACGCCTTCGCCTGATCGCTGGTGTGGTTGCCCAGCTGATGGAAGAGCAGCCCGTACAGGTTCTCCCGGCTCCAGCTGAGGTCGGTGGCGTTCGCGCCGAGCTTCGAGGCGTCGGCGAAGGCCTTGGGCGCGCTCTCGTACATGTCCGGCCGTACGAAGATCTTGGCGCGCAGTGTTCCCGTGGTGAGTCGGAGCTCCAGAGCCACCTCGAAGAGTCCCGACAGGAGTTGGTCGAGGTGCTCGCGATCGCTGTGCAGGTGGTCGAGCGCGTCGAAGAGCAGGACCAGCGTCTTGCCTTGCTCCCGAGTCTGTCGGTCGGCCCGGCGCAATGCGTTCTCGTACGCCTCGCCGTTCTCCCGCGTCCAGCGGATGCGATCGGACCAGGGCTTGATCGCGAGGGCTTCAGGCACCTTCAGCGCCGTGAGGACGACGGCCGACCACAGGTCCCTAGGGTCGACACCCTGGGCGACCAGGTCGGCGAGCGTCCGCTTCCCCGGGAACGCTGGCACGTCACCGCCTTCGAGCGCGAACGCGGTGATCACCTCGATACGGCCCAGCCTCGGCATCATGTAGGAGGCGGAAGCGACCTCACGCAGTTCGGGGTCGGTCAGGGCCTTGGCCCAGTACGTCTTGCCGGTGCCGCGGGCCCCGCGGACCACCGTCACGTCCGGGTCCAGTGCGAGCCGGTGGGACGAGGGCGTGAACATGGTGCGGAGGTCGGGGCTGCTGGTGTTCGCATCGGGCGCAGAGCCGAGTGCGTTGATCAGCAGGGTGCGGGTCGCCTGGACGGCGGGGTCGTTCATGACTTGTCCTCGTACGGGTCCAGCACCAGTTTCTCCACCGTGTCGACGAACTCCCGGTAGGCGGCCCTGACGAACGGCAGCTCGGGCCAGTTGCGGCTGCGCAGCGGGTCCAGCCCCACCAGGTCGTTGCCGAAGAGGATGGGGACGGGGGCGTAGGGCTTGTCGTCCACCTCACCCTTGACGGGGAGGAAGGGCTCCTCGTAGTCGTCGTCGGGCAGGTTGTAGAGCGTCTCCATGAAGACGTCGTAGGCGTGCCGGCGCAGGGTGTTGAGCCGGTCTATGTCCCCCGCGGAGTGGAACATGGCGGCCACGATCCGGATGCGGTCGCGCAGGGCGCGGGCGCGGTCGGGACGCAGCTTCCACTGGGACAGGAGCATCCGGTAGCCGTCCCAAGTGGACGGGTTGTCCACTGCGAAGAGCAGCGCCTGGTCGCACAGCTTGGTGAGCGTGACTGCCGCGATGTCGTGGATGCCAGCCCGGCTGTCGAGCAGCACCACGTCGGGGCGGCGGCCCTTCTCCTCCACCTGCGCCTCGCAAGCGGCGATGGCGTCCTCCAGCCGCTGGGCGAAGGGGCGGGGCGCGCCTCCCGGCTCGTCTGCGGGGAGGTCGCTGTAGATGCGGTTCAGCTTGGCGAGGTAGTCGTACGGCCGTCCGGCGAGCGGAGTTCCGGCCGCCGGAGCCAGCCATACCTCGCCGTTGCCCTGTTCGGGCGGGAGGATGGACGAACGGGCGACCAGCTCCAAGCCGTCCGCGTTGCCGACGGCCGACTCCACCAGGTGGTCCACGATGCCGTGCGGGGGAGTGGCCCCGGGCTCGGCGAGCAGATTGGACACCCCGGGGGATTCCAGGTCCAGGTCGATGACGAGTACGCAGTGGCCGCGCTCGGCGAGATTGCGGGCGAGGACGGTGGTAGCGGTGGACCGGCCGACGCCGCCCTTGAAGCCGTAGAAGGCGACGCGGCGGGTTTGGCGAGCGGGCTGCTGCTCGACCTCGGCGCCGATGGCGGCCCAGTCCCCGCCGACGACGGTGCGTTCGAGTACGGCGACCTGACCGGGGCCGTTCTGTTCGCGCTCCTGCAGCACGATGAGCTCAGGCGCGCCGAAGAACATCTCCGGGACGAAGACAGAACTGGCCACCTGGACGGGATCGTCGCCCGCGAAGGGGTGGACCTTGTCTGTGAACTCCTCGCGGAGCGCCACCGCTGTGTCGGAATTGAGGTCCAAGGGTTCGGCATCGCCGCGGTCGTCGATCAGGAGGGTGGCCTGACCGGAGAGGTCGCGGACGAGTACGACGTCCCGTCCCTCCCGGGCCGCTAGGCGGGCGAGACTGCACGCGGCTTCCCATGCTTCGTCGAACCGAGGGAGTGAGGTCATCAGGTCGCTTCTCTACTTCGCATGTCTGTAGGCGGTGATCAGGCAGAGCGCGGCTGCGAGATGCCGGGCAACGCGTTGGGACGTCAATGTCGCGCCATCACGGTACCGGTGGCCCTCATTCCATTCGTCAGACTGCGTCTTGAACGGGTTCTGCCGTGGAATGTGCCTGCGAATCTCAGCACCTCGTCGCCCATGCGCCAGGAGCACCAGGTGATCCCACGCTCCGGGCATGTGGCCGTGGCTCGCCTTGAACTTGTTCATGCCCTGTTGGTTCAACAGAGTGCGACTGTACGGCTTAGCATCGGGCGAATCCTGCACCGAGCCGAAGAAGTCGATGAGCATTGCCTTGGCCACGCACTCCGCGGCCAGCCCGGCCAGGTGATCGGTGGGGCCAGGGAGCGCGCCGCCGTTCGAGAGCTGGAGCGCAGCTTCGTAGAGGTCGTGGCCCGCCTTGAGGAAGGTGTGCCGAGGGAGCATCGGAGGGGTCGGAGCCGTCACGACGATCACTTTATCTGGGTGATCAAGAACGGGGTGGGGGTTTTGCGGGAGCGAGGGGCCGCAGGTGGGGTCCGGGGGCTGGCAGGATTGACTACCTCAGCCGCAGGCCATGCGGCAGATAACACAGTGCGGCGAGAAGGAAGCGAACAGTGACGGACACCACGGCCGGTGCGGACCGGGCGGAGCGCTTGAAGGATCTGGTGAAGGATCTGAAGCGGCAGGTCCTGCTGCTGGAGGACGACCTGCGGGCTCGCACGGAATCCGAGGACGAAATCCGCACCCGCCTGGAGACCGAGTACCAGCAGGCGAAGGAGTCCCGTCGTACGGCGGCCCGGTACGAGTCCTGGCGCGACGAGCGCGTCACGCAGTCTGCCGCGGCCTGGGTGCTGGCCTGTGTGTTCGTCCGCTTCTGCGAGGACAACGGCCTGATCGGCGAACCGTTCATCGCCGGCCCGGGTGACCGGCTGGCCGTGGCCGAGGCCCGCCATGAGGCGTTCTTCCGCGAGAGCCCGAGGCTCAACAACCGAGACTGGCTGTTCGCGGCCTTCAACCACCTCGCCACGTCGAACGACACCGCCGCCGGCCTCTTCGACCGTGACCACAACCCGCTGTGGGACATCACTCCCGGGTACGAGGCGGCGACGGAGCTGCTGTCCTTCTGGCGTCGGTGGGGCGCTGGGGGCGAGATCCGCTACGACTTCACCGACCCGGAGTGGGACACCCGCTTCCTCGGTGACCTGTACCAGGACCTGAGCGAGCACGCCCGTAAGACGTACGCGCTGCTCCAGACCCCGGAGTTCGTGGAGGAGTTCATCCTCGACCTCACGCTTGAGCCGGCGGTCTCGGATCACGAGTTCGGCCTCAACCCGGTTTGGACCGGCCCGGACGGCAAGGAACACCGCGGCCTGCGGACCATCGACCCGGCGTGCGGGTCGGGCCACTTCCTGCTGGGCATCTTCCACCGTCTGATGGACAAGTGGCGCGTGGCCGAACCGGGCACGGACGTTTGGACCCTGGTCCGCCGCTCGTTGGAGTCTGTGCACGGGTGCGACAAGAACCCGTTCGCGGTGAGCATCGCGCGGTTCCGGCTGCTGGTCGCGGCGATGCGGGCGGCGGGCTCGCGGCGGCTGGCGGACGCGCCGCCGTTCCCGATCAACGTGGCGGTGGGGGACTCGCTGCTGCACGGGCGGGATGCGGCGGGTATCCAGACGGACCTGGACACGTTGTTCGCGGAGATGTCGATTGGGCGCGAGGAGGGGGCATTCGCGTACTCGACGGAGGACGTCTGGGACTACGCGAAGCGGGTGGACCTGCTGGGGAGGGGATCGTATCACGTGGTGGTGGGGAACCCGCCGTACATCACGGTGAAGGATAAGCAGGAGAAGGAGAACTACAAGAAGGGGTACGACGCGAGTGTCGGCCAGTACGCACTCTCTGTCCCTTTCGCGCAACGGCTCTTTGAATTGGCATTCAAGGGAGTAGGTGGAGTGTCGGGGGGTGGTGGATTTGTAGGGCAGATCACTGCAAATTCCTTCATGAAGCGCGAGTTCGGTAGGGATCTAATCCAAGTCTTCTTCCGGCTTCGCGTTGAGTTGTCACATGTGATAGATACTTCGGGTGCTTACATTCCCGGCCATGGCACGCCTACGGTCATCCTGGTGGGTAGGAATCGAGTGCCGGGCGAGAGTCGTAGCGTCCGAGCTGTTCTCGGCGTGCGTGGTGAGCCGGATCAACCGTCCAACGCGGCAGACGGGCAGGTCTGGCGCGCCATCAAGGATCAGTATCGGCGGCCTGGAAGTGAGTCCGCCTGGGTCTCTGTCGACGACTTGGACCGCGCTAGCTTCGCTGACGCTCCGTGGTCCCTCAGCGGCGGAGGGGCCGCAGGTCTGGTTTCCCGCTTGTCATCCGCGCGGAGTTCTTTGCTGGGGAGTCGCGTTCGACTGATCGGACGTACCGCTCACACCGGTGCCGACGAAGCCTATTTTGCCCCTCTCGGGAATTGGGTTCGTCGCGGAGTGGGATCGTCTAATTTTGTTCCCTTGGTTGAAGGGACGGCGATCCGAGATTGGGTCGTACGGCCGGAAACCGAAGCTCTCTTCCCGTATGGTGAGGATTTGATTGCAGACGATTCCGACCAAAACCTGGCGCGCCTACTCTGGCCGCGTAGGAGCATTCTTCGGATTCGGCGTGAGCCGGGTGGAACCCATGAGGAAATTGGGCTGACCTGGTACGAGTGGAGTCGCTGGCATCCGGAACGATACTCGGTACCCTTGGGTATCTCCTTTGCGTTCGTCGCGACGCATAATCAGTTTGCGCTGGATCGTGGAGGAAAGGTATTTAAGCAAAGTGCTCCAGTGATTAAACTTCCGGGTGGTGCCGGGGAGGAGGAGCATCTTGAATTGTTGGGGGTTTTGAACTCGTCGACTGCCTGCTTTTGGCTGAAGCAGGTCAGTCAGGACAAGGGGAACAGGGGGGGTGAGCGCTCTACAGGGCGCTACGCGTGGGAGAGCTTCTTTGAGTTCACCGGAACGAAGCTCCAGGAGTTTCCGCTCCCTGAGCGGCTTCCTCTGGAGTTGGGCCGGGAGCTCGATTCGCTTGCGCGAGAGCTGGCAACCTTGGAGCCCGGAACGTTCGTCGAGCGAGGAGTTCCGCTTCGGGACGCGCTTGATGAAGCTCGTACCAGATACGTACACATCCATCAGCGGATGATTGCAGTTCAGGAAGAGCTGGACTGGCAGGTGTACGGCCTGTACGGGTTGCTTGGCGACGCAGAAGTAGCACGGACCGTGACACCTCTTCGTGAAGGTGTTGTCCCACCCGAGGTGCGTCTGGGAGAGCGCGCGTTTGAGATCGTGATTGCAGAGCGAGCTGAGACGGATGAGGCCGTTGATCAGTGGTTCAAGCGCCACCACTCAAGCCGCGTGACAGATATTCCCGCCCACTGGCCGGACTGGTACCGCGACATCGTCCAAGCCCGCATCGACCTCATCCAGCGTCAGCCCAAGGGCATCGGGCTGATCGAGCGCCCCGAGCACAAGCGGCGCTGGTCTGCTGAGACGTGGGAGAAGAAGGAACGGGCCGCGCTGCGAACGTGGCTGCTGGACCGGATGGAGAACACCGACCTCTGGTGCGAGGTCCGTGACGGACTCCGGCGTCCTCGGCCCATGACCGTCAACAACCTCGCCGACCAGCTCAGCACGGACGAGGACTTCACCTCCGTCGCCGCGCTCTACGCGTCCGACCACCTTGGCAAGCCCGACCTGCCCCTCGCACAGGTGCTGTCCGAGGTCGTCGCCGACGAGCACGTGCCGTACCTCGCCGCGATGCGCTACAAGGACTCCGGTCTGCGCACGCGCAAGGAGTGGGAAGAAGTCTGGGAGTTGCAGCGCAAGGAGGATCGGACGGGGGAGCGGATCGAAATCGATCCGCCGGCCAAGTACAAGCCTTCCGACTTCCTGCGTGCTGCCTTCTGGTCGAACCGCGGCAAGCTCGACGTGCCCAAGGAGCGGTTCATCTCGTACCCCGAGGCCGGCCCGGACGCCGACTCGACGCTGATGCTGGGCTGGGCCGGCTGGGATCACAAGGATCAGGCGCAAGCGCTGTTTGACCTGCTCAAGGCGCGTACCACCCGGGACGGCTGGGACACCGAGCGGATCGTTCCGCTGCTGGCCGGCCTGCGTGAGGTCATGCCGTGGGTCGTTCAGTGGCACGGCGAGTACGACGACGAGTGGGGCGACGTCCCGGCGGAGGAGTTGGTGGCCGAGTACGAGGAGCAGCTGCGCAAGCATCAGGTCGGTGCGGCGGAGCTGATTGCGTGGCGACCGGTGAAGAAGGCGCGGGGGCGCAAGCCCGCCCGGCAGGCGGCTCTGGACGACGAGTAGCGCCGGGCAACCAGGTGGCGGCGGCGTGGACGCCGTCGCCACCCAGTTCGTCTGTCTCAGAGGTGGGTGTCAGCGGGCCTGCGCCGCGAAGGCCGACCATGCGTCTCGGGATACGGCCAGCGGTTGCAGGTGGGTGTCCTTGGAATCCCGGACGAGGATGACTTCGGGAGACATAGCGACCTCGACGCAGTTGTCGCCGTCCCCGCCGCTGTAGCTGCTCTTGAACCAGGCCAGTTCAGTGGTGCTCATAGCGCTCCTCGCGTCTGCTCCAACAGGCTCGCGGTGTCCTGACGGCTCAGAGCCTGTGAGCGCATCTTGCCATAGCGCTGGAGCATGGAGCTGACTGCTTTCGGATCGCTGATTAGTGTGCTGGTGCTGTGGCCCTCCACGTAGCCGAGCCACTGATTGACCGCTGTCTCAGCCAGATACATGGAGCCGTCGTACCCCGAGTGGTCCTCCTGTCGCAGGGGCATGACGAGGACCTCCACGTTACGGCGACTGCCTTGCTTCAGTAGGCAGTCCAACAGCGCCCTCGTTACTTCCGGCCCGCCCAAGCGGCGTTCGAGGAGTGCCTGCTCGATCATGAAGCAGAAAGCAGTGTTGGGTCGCTCCGTGAAGAGCTGCTGCCGCGCCAGTCGCCCGGCGACCTGGAGTTCTAGCTGTTCCTCTGTCAGGGGCGGTAGGCGTCGCTCGAAGACCGCCCGGATGTATGACTCAGGCTGCAACAACCCCGGAATCACCCTGCACTCGTACGCGTACAGAGACACCGCCTCTTCCTCGATCCCCGCCCACTGGTGGAACCGAGACGCCAGCCCTGCCTTCCGCGTCAAGCTTCGCGCAGCCGCCGCCAGCACCTTCGCCGCTACTACTCCCAGCGGTTCCTCTGCCCGCCTCGTAAGGTCGCCCGGCGGGAAGCGTTTGCCCTGCTCGATCTTGGCGATGTAGTGCGCGGAGTACCGCACCCGTGGGGCGAACTCCTCCTGGGTCAGGCCTGCTTCCTCCCTCAGCGCTTTCAGTACCGCGCCGAAGGTCTTGAGGCTGTCCGAGAGTTCTGGTTCGTTGTTGGTACTGCCGCCGTGGTCCTCGTTCATCACGCAGCCGCCCCTCTGCACGCACACCCGCCCGACCCATCTATGGTCACGGGCAGTTACCCACCCAGTCCAGTGCGTGAGCCAGTACAGAGCGATCTGTACCAGTGCCATCCCTGCCGAGCAGGGCCGGTGGCCGGAACGCTGAAGTCCATGACAGCTTCCCACACCCAAGCCCCGGTCACCTTAAGCGTGTTCACCCAGCGTTTCTCCGCCACCCGCCGTGGCGCGCGGCTCGCCCGGGTGCTGGCCGAACTCGAAGCCGTTGCCTGGGGCATCCCGCGCGGTTCGGCCGCCTTCGACGCGTTCACGCTCGTCGTAGCCGAACTCACCGCCAACTCCGCACTGCACGGCCGGGTCCCGGGCCGGGACTTCGAGCTGCGGCTCCTGCTCGCCCCCGACGGCGGCGCCGTACGCGTAGAGGTGTCGGACACGCACCCCCGCCGGCCGGCGGCGCCACCCGCCGATCACCCGCCCGTACCCGGCGAGGACGGCGGCCGGGGTCTGGTGATCGTTGACGCCCTCGCACGCCAGTGGGGCGTACGGGACCGGGTCGGGCCGGGCAAGACCGTGTGGGCCGACTGCCCCCTGCGCCCGGAGCAGCCGTACCCCCGCTGAACACGTGCTCAGCGCGAGCCCGGCAGCCGGATGTCCTGGGTCCAGGCGTTCGAGCTCCCCGACGGGGTGGTCTTGCAGGCAGTGGCGTAGCAGCGCCAGATCCAGTTGCGTTGCTTGTAGCGGCGGATCTCGATCTCCGTGCCCTTGCACCGGCCGCACTTCGGCGGGCGGGCGAACACCTCCGCGTGTTCGTGTTCCAGCAGCTTCCGGGCGAAGTGGGAGCCCCGCATCGTCAGCATCACCTCCCGTGTGTCGTGCTGCGAGAGCACGTTGAGGCTGCCGAGCATGACCGTGCGCTCGTCGATCACCGCGATCTTCTGGTGCATCACGTACATCGGGACGACCGTGTGGACCACAGCACGCAGGTCCGCGATGAGCGACTGGTTGTTGTCCTGGCGCTGGAGCTTGTCCGTGTCGTCGCGGATGAAGACGGTGACGCGGACTCCGCGGGCGACCGCGTTCCGCAGTTCGGGCAGCAGGGAGCGGAGCCGGGTCGCGACCCACGGGGCCCAGAGCCACAGCGACTCGCGCGCCTGCCGGATCTGCTCCGTGAAGGTGCGGTAGAAATCGCGCTCGTCCTCGATGCCCGTCACCTCGACATGCCGGCTCAACACCTCGGCGAGCGCGGCTCCGAACTCTCCCCGGTACGCGGTGGGCGCGTGCGGCGGTGTGACCAGGTGCTTGGCCTGGAGGCGTCGGACGCCCGGGGTGCCGATCACCCCGGCCAGCTGGGCGAGGGCCGTTCCTGCCTTGGCACCGCGGATGCGTTCCCAGCTGCCGATGATGTAGAGCCGGGTCTTGACGCGGGTGACGGCGACGTTGAAGAGGCGGACGCCGTTGCGCCGCCACTCATCGGCTCCGGGCTGCCGGTGGGCGAGGGCCATCCACAGTTCCCGGCTGTCCGCCCCCTCCACGGTGTCGAAGATGACGACGTCGAACTCCCGCCCCTGGAACCGGTGCGCCGTACCCACCTCGGCCAGGGTCTGCCTGGAGCCCTCGACATCCCGCAGGGCCTCCAGGGTGGCCTCGGCCTGGACTCCGTACGGGGTGACGATGCCCGCGTCCTCGCCGTTCTCCCGGTGGAGTTCCACCAGCGCCCGGGAGATGAGCGAGCCTGCCGGCCACCAGCCCTTCCTGCTGCCCGTCAGGTGGGCCCTGGCCAGTTCGTGCAGACCGTCCGTGTCGATGAGGACGATCTCGGGGTCGTCCGTCGGGCGCACGGCCCGCGCCTGGCTGCCGCCGCGCAGTACGCCGCCGTACGCCAGGTCGTTGGCCAGTTTCATCACGGCGGGGCCGAAGCGGTGCTGTTCGGTGAGGGTGACGCAGGCCGGGTGCGCTTGGGCGTCTGCCGGCTCGATGATCCCGCAGTGTTGGAAGACGTCCGGGAGCAGCCAACGCTTGATGTCGTCCCGGTTCTGCTCCTTGAGGGAAGGCGGTATGACCGGACCCAGCTGCATGAAGTCCCCGAGCAGGACGGCGGCACGGCCGGCCTTCCCCGTGGCCAGTAGTACCTCCGGCAGGGTGGCGGCGCCCGCCTCGTCCACCAGGACCACGTCGTACGGGCCCTCGAAGACCGCCCGGTTGGTGCGGAACCTGGCGAGGGTGGTGGCGACCAGCTTCGCGCCCTTGATGATCTCGCCCTGGGCGTTGCGTGCGAGGCGTTCGTACTCCTCCTGGACTTCCTCGTACTGCTTCTCCAGGGCGGGGCGCCTGGCGGAATCGGCCGCCACGGCCGGGCGCAGCCGCTGAGCCCGGTCGTACTGCACGGGCCAGCCCTTCCGGTCGACGTCTGCGGCCAGATCGTGCGCCGTCTGGGCTTGCCAGGCAGCCTGGATGGCGTTCTTCACCCCCCGGTCCCATGCCTGGCGCAGCTCCTCGGCGCGTTCCACCGCGGTCAGCTTGGCTTCCGCGTCGGCTTTGAGGCCGTCGATCTGCTGCGGGGTGTACGGGATGGCGGCGATCAGTGCCGCGATCCGGGTGTCGAGCGTCGCTATGTGGGTGGTTGCGGTCGTTCGTGCGTCCGTTGCCGCGCCGCGGTCCTTGATTGCTTGTTGCTCGGCATCGTGCAGCTGCTGCTGGAGCTCCGTGATCTTCTCTCGCTTACGCCAGCGGGCCACCGAACCCAGAGCTTCGAGCCCCCGAAGCGTCTCCCGAAGCTCTTCGCAGGTCTCCTCCGCCAGCAGTGCTCCCGCTTCGCGGCGTTCCGCCGCCAGCCCGACCCGGATCTGCTCTGTGCGCAGCCCGTCGACCTGACTCCACTGCTCGCGGGACGCCGCCGCGGCTGCGCTGCGGTCGACAGCCTCCTGCGCAGTCTGCGCGGCCTTCGCGTGGCTCTGGACTGCTTCCACCGACCGGGCCTCAGCCGAGGCCACCCGACCCAGAGCGGAAGCCAGGTCCTGCCCCGGGGTGCGCAGCAGTTTCTGCGCTGCGAAGTAGGCGGAGGGATCGAAACCGGCCAGAACGGTGTCCAGGGCCGCCAGCTGCTCGGCCCGGTTCTGGACGGCGACAAGCTCGGCCTCGACCGCCCGGCGGCGTTCGGCCACTTCCGCCAGGCGCTCCTTGACCATCAGCGGCAGGGACACCGACGGGTCCTCGGCGACTTCCCGCAGGTGGGGCGGGCCCACCCGGACGATGTCACCCGGGCCGTGCCGCTTCTCCCGGACGACTCCGAGCAGGGCGTTGTCCACGGCGATGTTGGTCGCGGAGACCAGCAGGACCCGGTCGCCCCGGGCGATCAGGTCGCCGATGGCTCGCTTGAGGACCGTGGTCTTACCGGTGCCGGGCGGCCCCCACACCAGCATGAGGCCCGAACCGAGGCAGGCCCGGTACGCGTCCCCCTGCGCGGGATGGAAACCGGGCGGGTCCGGGTCCTGCGCGGGTGTCCCGCCGATGGCCCGGCCGGCCAGTGCGGTGGCCAGAGGGGCTTCGCCGAGTCCGGCGATACCGTCGCGCAGTGCCTCGATGAGGAAGGTGGGCGGTTGCTTCAGCATCCACAGGTGCGGGTCCGCGATATCGGCGAACTCTGCCACGCGCAGGGTGAGCAGCGAGCCGTTCTGCACGGCCTCGGAGACGGAGAATCCCTTCGTCTCGATGTCGTCCGCTTCGGGGCCGGAGAGCCTCAGGCCGTCGAGTTGGTCCGGGCCGATGTCGGAGCCGCGGAGGTCCACCGTGAACCCTCCGGGCTCGCTGGTGCGGATCGCGCGCGCGATGCGCTGCCACCGGGGCTGCCTGCCCGCGCCGCCTTCGATCGCGATCCACTCGCCGAGCGCCGTAGTGATCTCCTCGCGCCACCCCACGTACCGCCCCCGCCCCCGTCGGAACCCCGTACCCCGGCGGCCAATCTACCCAGCGGCACGGAGCGTGACCCGTGAAGGGGGAGAAGTGGCCGAGGGTGCCGTGGAGTGGCGTGGATCTTGCGAGGGCAGGGTTCCACCCGTCGTGGGCCTGGCAAGATTGAGCCGTGCCGACCAGCGCACACCGTGTGACGCACGCCAAGCCACCGACTGAGGGACTGATCGCCTGATGCCTACGAGCGAGCTCTTCCTGAAGGATGTCATCGACATCAAGGAAGACGTCCATGCGGGCGACTTCAAGATCGAGCTCTCTCAGGGATTCAGCGAGACCGATGCTCGCGTTGCCGAGTACGTCGTCACCGAGCAGCTCCAGGGTGCGTTCCGGCACGCGCTGAGCATCGTGGCGAACGGGGTCCGGACGGGGAACTCGCACGCGGCCTACCTGCACGGGTCCTTCGGTTCGGGTAAGAGCCACTTCCTGTCCGTGCTGCACGCGGTGCTCAACAACCACTCCGCGGTCCAGGCCAAGCCCCGCCTCATGGAAGTGGTCGCCCCGCACCAGGACTGGCTGCGGCAGAGCCGGTTCCTGATGATCCCCTACCACCTCGTCGGCTCCACCGACCTCGACTCGGCGCTGCTGGGCGGCTACGTGCACACCGTGCGCGAGCTCCACCCCGACCAGCCGCTGCCTCCGGTCTTCCGGGCCGATGCCCTGCTCGCCGACGCCGAGGCCCAGCGTGTGTTCCTGGCCGACGATGCGAAGTTCCTGCAGTGGCTGGGCAAGGGAGCGGCTGCGCTCGTCCTCAGCAGCGCCGCGCCTGTGGAAGCGGATCCCGACGACATGCCGCCGCTGGACACGGGTGCCGGCGTACCGCCTGCGGGCGGCTGGACCGGCGCCGACTTCGACCGGGCATTCACCGCGTCCGCCGCCGACGACCCCTACCGTGAGGCGTTGGTCTCGGCTCTGCTGGCCGGGCCCATGGCCTCGTACGCCCAGGGCGTCCGCGGCGAGGCGGGGGCCTATGTACCGCTGGAGAACGGCCTCAAGATCATCTCCCGGCACGCCCAGTCGCTCGGCTACACCGGTGTCGTGCTCTTCCTGGACGAGCTGGTGCTGTGGCTCCAGGCGAACATGGGCAAGCAGGACTTCGTCCGGGACCAGGTACAGCGGCTGGTCAAGCTGATCGAGTCCGCAGACAGCGGACGTCCGGTGCCGATCGTGTCGTTCATCTCCCGCCAGCGGGACCTGTCCCAGCTCATCGGCAGCGATGTCGCGGGTGCCGACGTAGAGAACCTCGAGCAGCAGATCGAGTACCTCGCCGAGCGCTTCGACGTCGTCGATCTCGAAGACAGCAATCTCGTCGAGATCATCAAGCACCGCGTGCTCTCGCCCAAGCCGGGCATGGAGTCCGTCCGCGACGACGCGTTCAAGATCGTGGAGTCGTCGAACGACGAGGTGCGCCAGGTACTCCTCGACGCGCAGGGCCGTACCGAGGCCAGCTGGGACGACTTCCGCGAGCTCTACCCGCTCTCCCCGGCCCTGCTGAACGTCCTCGTCGACCTGTCCGGCGCCCTGCAGCGGGAGCGGACCGGGCTGAAGCTGGTGCAGGAGCTGCTGCGCCGCCGTCGCGACGACCTCAAGCTCGGAGAGCTGATCCCGCTCGGAGACCTGTACGACGTCATCGCGGACCGCACCGGCGCCGCCTTCACGCCGAAGCTGCGCCGCGAGTCGGAGATCGCACACCGCTTCCACGGCCGGGTCAAGGACACCCTCCTGGAGAAGTACAAGTCGAAGGACGACAAGCGCTTCCAGACCGACGACCGGCTGGTCAAGACGCTGCTACTGGCCGCCCTCGCCCCCAACGTGCCCGCACTGACCCGCCTCACCGGCAGCCGGCTCGCCGCGCTGAACCACGGCGCGATCCGCACCCGGGTCGGAGACGCCGGCTCCGTGGCGGTCAAGCGGCTGCGGGACCTCCAGGTCGACTACGACGGAGAGCTGCGCAGCGAGGGGGACACCAGTGACCCCGTCTTCCACCTGCACCTGTCGGATCTGGACGTGGAGCCCCTCCTCGAGGAGGTCCAGGGGGCCGCCGACCAGCTCGGGTACCGCCGTCAGTGGATCAAGGACCAGCTGTGGCGGGCGCTGGGAGTCAAGGACACCGAGTCTTTCGTCTGCGAGCGGGAGGTCGTCTGGCGCGGCACCAAGCGCGGGGTCGAGTTCGTCTTCGGCAACGTGCGCGACAGCCACCTGCCGGACGAGGAGTTCACGCCGCAGCTCCCCGGCAACATCCGCATCGTCTTCGACTACCCCTTCGACGATGCCGACCACTCGCCGATGGACGACCTCCAGCGCGTGGACAAGCTCAGGCGGGCAGGCTGGAACGAGCCCGTCCTCGTCTGGCTGCCCGACTTCTTCTCCGAGCAGACGGGGCGGCAGCTCGGCCGCCTCCTGAAGATCAACTACCTGCTGGAGCGGGACCGACTGGAGGATCACACCGCCACCCGCCCCGCAGAGGAACGCACTCAGATCCGCAACCAGCTCAAGGCCTCGCGGGACAGCCTCACCGAGCGGCTCACCACATCGCTCCTGGAGCTGTACGGGATCAACCGCGCCGAGCCCGGCACGGCCGGAGCGCAGGTACCGGAGGGGCAGCACCTGATCTCCCTCCAGCGCGGCTTCGAGCGGACCCGGCCCGAGCCGTCCATCGACTTCGAGAAGAACCTGCTGGTGCTCGCCGACGAGATGTACGCGGCGCGCTATCCCAAGCACCCGGATTTCGACCCCCGGTTGAGCCGCAAGGCCATCACCCTGGGCGACCTCAAGACCACTCTCCAATGGATCACCCGGGCGATGGAGGACGGGTCGCGTCGCGTGGTGGTCGACGGCCACCACCTGGAGAAGGTTCGGAAGATCGTGCACGCCCTCGGGCTCGGCGAGGTGCACGACGGCCCCCTCGTCGTCACCAACGACTGGCGGCTGCGCATCAACAAGCGGGCGGCGGAGAGCGCCGATGCCGACGGCGACATCGCCGTGGAGACCATCCGTACCTGGATCTCCGAGATGGGCTACGACGGGCTCGACCGGAACGTGAGCAACCTGCTCATCGCCTCCTACGCCCTGCTCGACGACCGGACGTGGATCTACCAGACCTCCACGCTGCCGCAGGCGCCCGAGCTCGACAAGATCGGCCCTGGCTACGGGCTGCGGGCTGTGCCGCTGCCGGACGAGGACGCGTTCAGCAGCGCCTTGCGCCGGGCGGGCGTCATCTTCGGGGTGCACGTTTCGCCGGTGCTCTTCGCACGCAACGTCGCCCAGCTCGCCACCAAGGTGCGGGGCGTCGCGGACGAACACCGCAAGGCCGTTGCAGGGGCGCGCGACCTGCTGCAGAAGCATGCCGGCCGGCTGGGCCTCGAAGGGCCCGGTGGCGCGCAGGCGCCGCGTCTGCAGTCCCTGAAGGCTGCCGCTGATCTCATGGCGCGCGTACTGCGCACGGGCGATCCGACCCTTGCGGTCCAGGAAATCGCGAGCGTCGCCTACGAGGTCACTGACGAGGAGATCGGGGCTGCCCTCAAGCAGGCACCCGATGTGCTTTCTGCGCTCCACTCCGAGGAGTGGCCGCCCCTGCTCGACACGGTCCACGAGCTGTCGACGCGTGACGACTCCGTCGGCGACCGGGCCCGAGGACTTCTGACCACCGTCCAGCGCGTGGCGAACAGTCACGAGTCTCCGGACGAGTCACTCGCCCCGGTCCTCGCCGGCATTCAGGCCTCGGCCATGGCGCTGATGCGGGAGGCCACCCGGCTCGCCCAGGCCGCCCAGCCGGCGACTCCTTCGCCGGCCCCGGCGCAGCCGACTGCCGAGGACATCCGGCTCACGCAGCACGGCAAGCCGTCCGTGCCCACCGTCTCTGCTCAGGTGATGGACCCCCGGCAGGGAACGCAGTGGCCTGCGCCTGCCCCCACCCCGCCGATCGCACCCACCCCCGGACCGACGGGCTCCCACGGCACGTACCTCGTCGAACCGACACGCCTCGAAGCCAGTCTGGCTGCCACCGTCGCGGATCTCAGCAGCGAGCTCCGGACCTTCCTCACCTCCCATCCCGGCGCACGCGTCCAGGTCTCCTGGCAGGTCGTCGAGGCCGACGCGGGTGCGGCCGACACCGAAGAGGCTGACAACTGATGGCCCAACCTCTTCCGCAGGTCGGCCGCCGCACGATCGAGGCCTTGCTGGAGAAAAATGCCTCCGCGCTGCGAGATCGCTCTCTGATGCTGATCCACGGCCGATACACACCGGGGGCCACCGGCTCCTTCACGGCCACGGTGGGTGGTGAGCCGCGGCGGGTGAGCGTGCGCGACGAGTCGTCCGTCCTCGGACTTCTCGCCGCGTGGCAGGAACACCGCGCGGACGCGGCCCCGGGCGGCCTGCTCGTCGTCACCACCGGTGTGGACGACGCACAGCTCGGCTGGGACCTGCGTGGGCATGCGGTGCGCCGACGCACGCTGACCGTGGACAGGGCCGAAATCGTCCTGCAGCGCTTCGGTGCCGCCGGCTTGGACATGCGCATGTACCGCGAGGACTGGCTGCTGGAAGCGCTGCTCGATGCCGAACCCGCGGAAGGTGGCTGGCCGAGAGCTGCAGGAGTGCTCACCCGGGACTCGGCCCTGCGCGCCCTGGTCGTCGAGCGCCTCGGGCTGGCCCGGCCCGCAGGCTCCGCGGACACGTCGAGGGAAGCCGCCATCGATGCGGACTCCCTGCTGGCTTGGTCCCGTACGACGGCAGGACCTCGCAGATTCGCCGAACTCAAGGACGTCGAACGGGGCGAGCTGAAGAAGTGGCTCGGCGAGGTTGCCGGACCGGCTGCACCGGTGCTGCTCGCGCTCGCGGAAACAGGGCGGGGGACGGACGCCATGGCACTCGGGCTGCTCGGCGCAGCGTTGCGCGATCCGGCTGCGAGCCCGGACACGGTCCTCGCCGTCGGCGGTCTCTTCGGTCAGGCACGCCCCCGGCGCGCCGAACTCACCGCTTTCACCGATGCGGTGGAAGGCACCCTGATCCGCTGGATCTCCGAGGCCCGCAGCAGTGACAGCGCCAGACAGCGCGTCTTCGCGGTACTCGACCGGGCTGATGAGCTGGCACGCGACGCGGGCCTCACGACAGGCTTGGCCGCCAGCCGCTTCCTCCCGTCCAGCTTCGCAGCCCAGCTGGGGGCGGCGATCGCGGCGGCCCGCCAGTCGCCGGACGCGGGCGAGAACGAACTCGCAGACCTGACCGGGCACGCCCTGGCGGGGCTTTTCCCCGACCGAGTACGGGTCGCGGAGATGGCCGTACGCCTTGCACGCTGGCTCCGCCTGCCCGTACCTGCCGTCACAGGGGTGGCGGCAGGAGTCGCAGCCCATGTAGCCGACTGGGGCTGGGCCGACCGGGCTCTCACAGTGCTGTGGAGCGGCGATCCCGGCGGCGACCGGGAGGCTGCGCGGCATCTGCGTGCGCTGTATGCCGAGGGGCGGGACCGCCGGGGAGTACTCGACGAGGCCTTCGCCCGACAGCTGGCGGGCTGGACGCTCCATGCCACTGCTCAGCAGCCGGGCGGCGCTCTGGTGGTCGAGAATGTTCTGGAGACCGTTGTGCGACCGCTGGCCGCCGGCGCGCCTCCACTTGTCATCGTGCTGGACGGCATGAACAGTGCCGTTGCGGCCCAGCTCGGTGAGGAGACGGAACGCGAGGGCTGGCGGGAGGTCATTCCGCGTCCGGCACAGGGCGAACCGGCGCAGCGCCTTGCGGCAGTGTCGTTGCTCCCCTCGGTGACCCAGGTGAGCAGGGCCTCGCTGCTGACCGGGTCTGCGGTGGCGGGCGGTCAGTCGGTGGAATCATCGGGCTTCGCTGCCTTCTGGAGGAAGCGTCGCAAGGACGCGCAGCTCTTCCACAAGGCCTCGATCGGTGGCGACGCCGGGCACTTCCTCGCTCCGGAACTGCTTCTCGCCCTCGCCTCGGATGCCGTGGTCGGAGTCGTCCTCAACACGATCGACGACGCTCTTGACTCCGGGCAGCAGGGCCAGCGCACGGCGTGGTCGTTGCACGACGTCACTTACCTGCGCGAGCTGCTGGCCGCGGCCCGCAGCTACGGACGACCCGTCGTCCTGACGTCCGACCACGGACACGTTCTGGAGCGGGAACCGGGAAATGGTCCGGTCGAGGTGACCGGCCCGGTCGGATCCGCACGCTGGCGGCCCGGCACGGACGCCCGGGAGGGGGAAGTGAACCTCAGCGGCCCCCGCGTGTTGGACGGGGAGGGGACGATCGTCGTGCCTTGGCGAGAAAACATCCGCTACTCGGGTCGCCGCGCCGGATACCACGGCGGCGCCGCCCTGGCCGAGGTGACCGTGCCCGTGCTGGTCCTCGCGCCCTCGGCCGAGCTGGCGCCACAGGGCTGGGACCCGCTTCCCCGGGAGCAGGCTGCACCGCTGTGGTGGCGGGCCTCTGCCGCCACCGCGCCGGCGGCGGAGCCCGTTCCGTCAATCGATGGCACGTCTCCGAAGCCCAAGCAGAGCAAGACTCCGAAGCAGTCCGAGGAGCTGTTCACGGACGCAGACGTAGTGACGGCCGACGGGCGGGGTGGCCAGGAGCTCCTGGCCGCACCTCTCAGCCTCGGCGACCAGGTGGTGGCGAGTGAGGTCTACGAGGCGCAGAAGGCGTACGTGCGCAAGGCGCCGGAAGCAAAGATCGTGGCAGCCGTGATCGATGAGCTGGTGGCAGCGGGCGGGACCATGTCCCCGGCCGCTCTGGCGGCAGCGATCTCGGCAACCGGACGCGTGCGACGCAACGTCGAAGGCTTCGTCGCCACTGTCCAGCGGCTGCTGAACGTCGAGGGGTACCCCGTCCTCGGATTCATCGACGGCGGTCACACGGTGAAACTCGACGAGACGCTGCTACGCGGGCAGTTCTTGCCGACACAGGGGGCACGATGACGGGCCCGGTGTCCCAGGCCAGCGCGGTCCGGCGGCGCGAGGTCATCGATGCGCTGCGGCGCGGAACCGTACCCCAGGCGGGTCTCGACCTCCTCGCGGTCGGCCTCGGTCGATTCGAGGCGGCACTCGACGACGATCTGGCGACGGCCTCGCGGGGCGGCGCCGCCTTCCACGCCATTCGTGGTGACTACGGTTCCGGCAAGACCTTCTTCGCCCGCTGGCTCGCTGAACGCGCGAAGAGGGCAGGCCTCGCCACGGCCGAAGTGCAGATCTCCGAGACGGAGACGCCCCTGCACCGGCTGGAGACGGTATACCGCAGGCTGACCGAGCGGCTGACCACCGCAACGCATCAGCCCAGTGCTCTGCGGGCCGTGGTCGATTCGTGGTTCTACACCTTGGAGGAGGAGGTCCTCGACGCCGGAGAGGCCGACGAGGACGACGAGGCGGGGCTCGCCGAGGCGGTCGACGCGCTGATGGAACGACGGCTGGCGGAGGTCGCCCGCACGACGCCTGCCTTTGCCGCAGCGCTGCGCGGCTACCGGCGGGCCGTTGCGGCTGGGGACGGAGCCACCGCCGAAGCTCTCATCGCTTGGCTGGGCGGACAGAAGTCCGTCGCAGCCTCTGCGCGCCGTGCGGCCGGCGTCCGTGGGGACCTCGACCACTTCGCGGCGCTGGGCTTTCTCCAGGGGCTCCTGACCGTGCTGCGTGACTGTGGCCACCCCGGACTGCTCCTCGTCCTCGACGAGATCGAAACGCTGCAACGGGTTCGAGGAGATGTCCGGGAAAAGGGGCTCAACGCCCTGCGGCAGCTCCTCGACGAGATCGACGCCGGACGCTTCCCCGGACTCTTCCTCATCATCACCGGCACCCCGGCGTTCTACGACGGCCAGCAGGGCGCTCAGCGTCTGGCCCCCCTCGCGCAGCGACTCGCCACCGACTTCACCACGGACCCGCGCTTCGACTCCCCCCGTGCGGTCCAGCTTCGTCTGGCGGGCTTCGATCTTCCGCATCTCGGCGAGCTCGGCCGTGCGGTGAGGGACCTGTACCGGGAGGAGGCACGTCATCCGGACCGGATCAGCGACCGGGTCGACGACGCGTACATTGGTGATCTTGCCGTGGCCGTCACCGGCGGGCTCGGCGGGAAGGTAGGAGTCGCACCGCGGGTATTCCTGCGAAAGCTGGTCGCCGACGTCCTGGACCGGGTGGACGAGTTCGAGGACTTCGACCCCCGGCTGCACTACGCATTCACCGTCACCTCGTCCGAACTCACGGAAACAGAGCGCAACGCGGCTGCCGGAAGCGCGGATGACATCGAGCTGGAGCTGCCGTGAGCGTCTCCGGCGAGTTGGACCCGGCGCTCGTCCACCACATCGTCAACACGCTGGGCTGGCGCAGTCTGCGTCCGCTCCAGGAGGAGTCGGTAGGCCCGGTTCTCGCAGGCGACGATGCCGTGCTGCTGGCTCCGACGGCCGGAGGAAAGACGGAAGCGGCGTGTTTCCCCCTCCTCTCGCGCATGGCGAAGAACCGGTGGACCGGCACCTCGGTGCTGTACGTCTGCCCGCTCAAGGCTTTGCTCAACAACCTGCTTCCGCGCCTGGAAAACTACACGTCATGGTTGGGACGTACGGCTGCTCTGTGGCACGGTGACACCACCGCTGGGGCCAGGAAGCGGATCCTGGCCGAGCGCCCGGACATCCTGCTGACCACTCCGGAGTCCCTGGAAGCGATGCTGGTCAGTGCCAACGTCGACCACTCGTCCTTCTTCTCGGGGCTCAGGGCAGTGGTGGTAGACGAGGTGCATGCCTTCGCCGGTGACGACCGAGGGTGGCACCTCCTCGCGGTGCTGGAACGGATGCAGCGGGTGGTGGGACGGCCCCTCCAGCGGATCGGGCTCTCGGCGACGGTCGGCAACCCGGAGGACCTGCTCACCTGGCTCCAGGGCTCGGGCGCAGGGAAGCGGCCGGCCCGGGTCGTGGCCCCGCACCTCGCAGGGCCGGCGCATTCGCAGACAGAAACCGCTGCCGCCCTACCACCGGGTGAGATCGAGCTCGACTACGTCGGTTCGCTCGACAATGCGGCCACTGTCATCGCTTCGCTCCACAGAGGAGAGAAGCGCCTTGTCTTCTGCGAGTCACGAAGGCTCGTAGAGGAACTGGGCGAGAAACTACGTGCGAAGGGGATCACGACCTTCCTCTCCCACGCCTCGCTCTCCCTCGACGAACGCAGGCGAGCGGAGACAGCCTTCGCGGAAGAGCGCGACTGCGTCATCGTCTCGACCAGCACGCTCGAACTCGGCATCGACGTGGGTGACCTGGACCGTGTGATCCAGATCGATGCCCCGTCTTCCGTCGCTTCCTTCCTCCAGCGACTCGGCCGCACCGGGCGCCGGGCTGGCACGTTGCGAAACTGCCTCTTCCTAGCGCTGGACGAACCCGGGCTCCTGGATGCTGCCGGGTTGCTGCTCCAGTGGGCGCGTGGATGGGTAGAGCCCGTGATCGCGCCCCCCGAGCCGCGGCACATCGTCGCGCAGCAGTTGCTTGCTCTCTGTCTGCAGGAGCATCGTGTCGGCGAGAATGTGTGGCAGGAGTGGTGGAACGGTCTCGGCCCCTTCGGTAGCGCTGCCGAACCGATCGCGCGACATCTGATTGACGAGGGCTATCTGGACCGGGACGGGGGGCTCCTGTTCATCGGACCTGAAGCCGAACGCCGTTTTGGCCACCGCCATTTCATGCAGCTCACGGCAGTTTTCACCGCGCCCCCGCAGTTCACCGTGCTGCACGGCCGGTCGGAGATCGGTCGGACCGACCCCAGCCTGCTCACCGAGCGGGTGAACGGGCCGCGCCGCCTGCTGCTCGCCGGGCGGAGCTGGCTGGTCACCTACGTCGACTGGCGGCGGAAGCGCTGCTTCGTGGAGCCCGTGGACGGGGGCGGAAAGGCAAAGTGGAGCAGCGCCGGCTTCGGCCCCGGGGCATCGTTCGAAGTGTCGCGGGCGGTACGCGAAGTGCTACTGGGGGCAGATCCGCCGGTCAGACTCACACAGCGGGCGGTCCGGTCCCTGAACGAAGCGCGTGGGCATTTCCTGGAACGCGTTCATCCGGGAGGCACGCTCATCATCCGGGACGCCGACGGCCTCACACGCTGGTGGACATGGGCAGGGCACCGGGCCAACGCCACACTGGCGGCCACCCTTGATGAGGTGGCAGTGCCGGGCCAGCGCGTCAACGATCACTGGATCCGGCTGCGTGAGGACGTGACGGCCGCTTCCTGGAAGAGTCGCACCGCAGGTGCGGCGGACCGGCTCTGTCTTCCAGCGGTCGATGAGCGGGCCGTGCGAGGTCTGAAGTTCGCAGAGGCACTGCCGCCGAGGCTGGCGGAAGCAACACTTTCGGCGCGCCTCGCCGGCTCGGGGCCTGCGGTAGCGGTGTTGGCCGAACCTGTGCGATTCGTTTCGATCACTGGGGCATGAGGATGCATGGACGGGCCGTCGATTTCCATATTGATGGTCTTCAAGGGAGACCGGTGACGCGTATCGCGTGATCCGGCCACGAGCGTCATGGTTCCGGCCGACAGTCGGGGTGGCGTATTTCGGCAGGCCGGGGCCTGTCTAAGATCACCCCAACCGAATTGCGGCCCGACGGGCTTCCTGGATAGGACATGCCCCCACCCGCACGAGTCACTCGTGCCCTGGGGGAACCACCTCGTGTCCATGCTCCTCCTGCGACTGTCTGCGCAGGATCTACTCACACTTGATTCGCGAGACCGAATGGTGCCGCACCTTGCTGCCCGTTGGCGGTACTTCCGGGGAGCGGATGCCTCTGAGTCGGAGCGTTCCGCATGGGCGGAGAGCCTCGTGAGCCTCGCGAACGACCTGGTCGCGGCGGGACGGGGCAACGTAGAGATGATCGTAGAGTGTGCGGCCACGATCGATGAGGACGTCTGCCCCGGTGATCCCCGCCTCATCGATGTCGTTCTGGTGGGCCGCCACCCGGAGCGTCACGTGCCCTCCGTCCAGTTGGTCGAGCTGAAACGCTGGTCAACCGTGAGTCGGGTGGAACGGGCGGCTGCAGGACTTCTCCACGTGCCGGGCATCGAAAAGGGGAAGAAGCATCCGACGCTCCAATTGGAGGCGTACTACGAGGCGTTCACCAGCATCCGGGGCCCCTTTCAGGGCGCCGACTTCGAATGCGGCGGTTTCGCGTACTTGCACAACGCCACGGAGGAATCCGTACGCAGTCTGATCGATGTGGATGCGCCGACTGGACCCTACGCTCGCGTGTACACGCGTGATCGACGGGAGCGGTTGCTGTCCGATTTCAGGGCGAACTTCGCCGATGAAGGCGCGGCCTCCATGGCCGAGAGGATGCTGCAGAGCATGGGCCTGCGCAATACCCCGCTGCTCGATGCCATGATCTGGTCGCGCGGGGCCGATACCGTCTTCACCCTGCGAGGGCGGCAGAAGAAGGTCGCGGACCAAGTCCTGGAGACCGCGTCGAAGGTCCTACCGGATCCGGCCCATCCGGCGCTGTTGCCGGATGAACGGCGCGTGGTCTTCCTCGTGACAGGTGGGGCGGGAACAGGAAAGAGCGCCATCGGCCTGCAGATCAAGGCAGAGCTGGAGGCCCAGGGGCGTACGGTGAAATACGCCAGTGGCAGCCGGGCGTTCAACGGCGCCCTCCAGGAACACGTCGGCTACGGGGATCGGCAGTTCAGGGAGACGTTCACCTACTTCAGCGGGTTCGTCACCCCGCCCGACCCGCTCTTGGACGTGCTGATCTGCGACGAAGCGCACCGGCTCCGAGACCGGTCGACCAGCCGATTCTGGAAGCCCGAGGACCAGGGCACGGGCCCGCAGGTGGACGAACTCCTGGCCGCGTCCCGCTTGACGGTGTTCTTCCTGGACGAGGGGCAGTCCGTGAGACCGAACGAAGTCGGAACGGTTGCTCTGGTCAAGGAAGCGGCTGAACGGCACGACGCTCTCGTCGTCGAGTACAAGTTGAGGGAACAGTTCCGATGCGGGGGCAGTGACGCTTATGTCCGTTGGGTGAAGGCGTTGCTCGGCGTGACGGGCGAGGACCCCGGTAAGTGGCGCCCTGACGGACTGATGCACATCGAAGTGGCGGATACCCCGGAGGAACTCGAAGAGATCATTCGCACGGAAGCGTTTGCCGGTGCGTCCGCCCGCATGGTCGCGGGCTACTGCTGGCCGTGGACGAAGCCGCTGGGCTTGGAACGAAGGCTGGAGACCGACGTCCGTATCGGCGAGTGGTTCCGGCCGTGGAACGCGGACAGCGATAGCTTCTGCGAGGACGACGCACCACCGTCGAAGATCTGGTCGGTGCACGAGAACGGCCTCGGCCAGATCGGATGCGTGTACACCGCTCAGGGACTCGAATGGGACTGGTGCGGTGTGCTCATGGGGGATGACATGGTGCGCCGCGGTGACCAGTGGGTCTTTCGGCGGGGCAAGGAACTCAAGACCGCGGAGCCGGGCGTGAAGCGGGTCGCGGAGCCTGGTTCGTTCGATCCGAAGGTGAAGGCCGGCAGTGTCGATGACGACGGATTCGCGCGCCTCGTCCGGCACGCGTACCACGTGCTGATGACCCGGGCCAGTCGTGCCACCGTGCTCTACTCCACGGACCACGAGACCCGGAACTACCTCAAGGAACTCGTGGGCAGAGTCGAGATCCATGGTCTGCGGCCCACTTGGGAGAACCTGCCCGTAGAGGCACGCACACCTCACCTGCCCAGGCCGGGCCGAAATCGAGAGCGGGGCAAGAGCAAGGGGAAACGCCAGAAGGGCCAGGGGCCACAGGCCCCGGAGATGAGGCTGTTCTGATGAGAACCGGAGCATGAGTGAGGTGGCGGGCTCACCGGGCCCGCCACCGGTCCGCACTAGAAGAGCAGACCTGCGATCGCCATCAAGGCCGCCACCAACAGGTTGGAGACGACTGCGGAGGCGATGTCGATCAGGACCTCACGGATCCGTTCACGACGCGCACGCTTGCACTCGACCGAGGTCATGGCCACTCCAAAGCAGTGAGATCGGAATGGCAGGGGGACGCCCTACCGGGCGTCCGCGCTCACGTCGTGTGTCACCACACGAAGGGCACAACCGTTCCTCACCCGCAGCTCATCGGAGCGAACCCAAGAACCACAGCCTCGTACCTTCCGGGAAAGGTGCGCAGCGCGATCATGTTATCTCTTGGGCCGGCGCGGAGGGTGCGGATTCCACAGCGGCACGCGCCGGTCCCGTATCGGGTGCGCTCCGGCGCTCCAGAGGGTCAGAGCGCCGAAGGGATCAGTGAGCGGAGCTTCTCGCGGGTTTCGGGGTCCGTCGAGTAGACGACCGTGCCGATCATGCCGCGAGTCAGGAGCACTTTGTAGGTGTTGCGGATCAGGCGGTCCACGTCCTCGTCCGGGGTGGCCTTGGTGAAGGACGGGTCCTTGGAGGCGCTTCGGTCCACCACCCATCGGTCGGTTCGCCAGACGAGGTCCGGGCCCATGATCACGCCCGACCAGTCGTACTCGAAGCCCTGGGCGGTGTAGACGCACCCGATCTGTCCGAACCCGGCAGGGTCGGTGGCCCAGAGGGGCGCCGGCGGGGCGCCGAGCAGGGCGCGGTCGCCGAAGAGGTTCCACGGCCTGGCCCAGTCGCCGATGACCACGTCGGTGGGCAGGGTGTGCATGCTGGAGGTGACCTTCGTCGTCCACTTCCAGCAGTAGCCCGCGGAGATGCGCGCACCGTAGTCCTGGGACCGTCGCGCAGCCAGGAAGCCCTCCAGCTCCTGGGGGCTGTCGGCGGTCAAGAGCTGCACCTTGTCGTCGGGTTCCCACGGGGTGGGTGCGGTTCCTTCGAGCCCCAGAAGGTCGACCACCCACCGCAGGTAGGCGTCGCTGCCACCGCAGCGGAACTGGCTATCGAGCGTGACCACCGTGCAGTCCAGCCCCTGTTCGGCCGCGGCCGCCTGGATTTGTTCCACGGTTCCCATTTCACCCGGACGCACCACTTGGTGCTGGTCCAGCAGGAACACCGGAACCCGGGCGGCGTCCATCAGCTCCGCCACCTGTGGTCGGCCGGTCCGCAGCGTGGCCTTCGTGTACCGGTTGGCGGAGGTCCTGCGGAGCCGGTGTGCCTCGTCGCAGACCAGCACGTCGAGGTCGTTCGGCTCCGCCTCCATGAAGCTGTTGAAGTAGCGGAAGAGCCGTTGGACCTCGGGCTTGCGGGCGCCCGCGACCTTGCGCATCGTCTTGGTGAAGGACTGCGAACCGGTGGCGTGCAGAGCCGGCACACCGCGCCGGTAGAGGTCGCCCAGCAGGGAGAGGGCGATCACGCTCTTGCCGGAGCCAGGCCCGCCGGCCACGACGACGACTTGCTTGCGGTTGGACCGCCGGGCCTGTCGCACGGCCGACATGACCGTTTCGTAGGCGAGCCGCTGTTCGTCCAGCAGCACGAACTGCTGCCGATTGCGCACCTCTTCGGCGGCAACGGCCATCAGTTGCCGTGAAGGTCGGACCTTGCCCTGCAGCAAGGCGTCGGCTGCCTCGGCACCCGGCTTCGCCGCCAGCTTGGAGCGGAGGTAGCCGATGAAGGCTCCGCGCTGGTCGCCCGTGAACATCCGACCGCGGTCGTCCTCCACGACGGCGCGGAGTCCCGCCACGCCGAAGTCGGTCGCGTTGTGCAGGTAGGCGACTCCCGCGACCGAGTCGGGGATCCGTTCCAACGCTCCGTTAAACGAGACGAGATAGTCGCAGTAGCCGCGCACCTGCTCGATCGGGTTGAGGACCGGATCCGGGTAGGCGTCAATGCGGCACAGCAGCGGGTCGTCCTCCTCGGGATGGGCCTCGCTCCACTGCTTCAGCTCGACCACCACGTACGAGGGCTCTCCGGTACTCGGATGAACGCCGGCAAGTATCACGTCCGCTCGCTTGCTGGTGAGGGGCAGCGCGTACTCGAGCATCATCTCGACTTCGCCGAGCCCGGCCTCGATGAGCGCGTTGGTGAGCGCCGGGATGCTGCGCTCCCAGGAACGCACCTCGGAGGGCTGGGGGCGATGACGGTGTTTGTGCAGGAAGTTCTCGCTCAGGAGCTCGGCAAGCCGTCCTTCAAGGTGGGTGCGGTTGGCCAACGACGCCGCGGACTCACGGAACAGCAAGGAAGTGCCCCCAGGCAGCACGAAGTAGCTCGTGCGGGTGGGGGCATGTCCTTCGGTTCCACTGAGGTGGAGCGGAAGCCCGTCGGGCCGCTGAGATGGTCTGAGCCATCCTAGAACAGGACGTGGATCATGCGCCCTGAGCTGATTGGCCGCCTCGTACGCGGGGATCTGGTGACGTTCCTCTGACGCAAGCAGTTCCCTTGAGTCGGTACGACAAAGGCTCTGAACTGCGACTCTACCCAGTTTCCTGCTTCTCGAGGTGTTCTCGGCGACGCACCACGTGGAGTGTGTAGCGATTCTGGAGCCGGTCAAGGCGGACACCGGCGCCTGAGCTGTTATTCGGGGCGGCGGGCGTGGTGTGCGTCGTGCGCGTTGCGCGCGTTGTGGGCGATGCCTTGACTGGCCGTCCGGCGGGGAAGGGTGCGTCCCGCGGCAGGTCGTGATCCTGCTGCGGGACGCGCCCTTTCCGCGTCGTCCCGGGGCTACGCGCCGAGGACGCCCTGCTTCTCCAAGGACTTGCGCAGCGCCCGCACGGCGTAGAACGCGCGGCTCTTGACGGTGCCGGGCGGGATGCCGAGGTGCTCGGCCGCCTGGGCCACGCTGCATTCCAGGGAGTACATGAGGCCGATGACGGTCCGGTGCTGTTCCTTCAGCTCCCGTAGCGCCTCGTGCACCGCGTGGGAGGTGATCGTCGACTCCGTGCAGTCCCAGGAGGTGTCCAGGTCCTCGACCGGCATCAGATCCAGTGGCCGGACCTGCCGGGCCCGGTGGTGGTCGATGACCAGGTTCCTGGCCACGGTGAACAGCCACGGCCTGACGTGTTCGCCGCGGGCGCTCAGGAGCCGGGCGTGTTTCCAGGCGCGCGCCGCGGTCTCCTGGACGATGTCCTCCGCCCGGTGCCAGTCACCGTCCAGCAGCCGCGCGGCGTACCGGACGAGCAGAGGGCCGTACTGCTCGTAGATGTCTCGTATGAAGGTGTCGCAGTCGGCGTCCGAAGTGGCGTGCCGGACGTGTGCCCGAGTCGGAGCGAGGGGGGCCGTCCCCGCCTGCGTGGTCCCGTTCATGGGTGGTGCCCCATTCTGTTCGAGTGTTCCGTGGCGTGCCCTCCCACCTGCGTGGGTGAGTCGCTCAACACTCGACGGACCCCCTTCGCCCGACCTTGTCGTCACCTTGCCGCGCCGCTCAGCTGACGAGGAACCGTTGTCCCCCCTGCGCGGCGACGGGTGCTACCAGATCCTGATCTTCGTGATCTTGTGGATGGGAGCGTCGGTGGCAGTCCAGAAACTCCACTTCTCGATGGTCCCGCTGGTTGCCGGCGCCCCCAGCCTCGGCACGTACTCCACCGTGATCTTGTTGTTGCCGGTCCAGATCTGGTCCACGCCGTAGATCGCCACGCTCTGCGCGCCCGCGTTGGCGAAGCAGAGGGAGCCGCCTGCGTTGTGAACCGTCAGGTAGCCCATTTCATTGCAGCCGACGCGGTTGATGGCGGACGCGGACGAAGCGGGCAGCACGACGGCCAGGGCTCCGGCCGCCGCGACTACCGCGAGGCGTGTGATGAAGCGCTTCACTGGTGAGTTGTTCCTTCCGTGGGTGGTGTGGCGCCGCCGAGGGCACAGCACACGGCGGCGTCGCAGGGACGCACGGGCGTCCCGTCACCGCAACGGGGGAAGGGGAGCTCCGGTTCATCGTCCTCCGCAGAGCGGGCCCGCCCGGTCCGGAAGGCCGGGCTCACCCCCGTCGTGAACCGCGGCGCCGGGTTGCTCGTAGAAGCGGTGACGGCCGGTCACACGAGAGCCCTTACCGGTCGTCAGGGCGACCGGCCCCATACAGAAGGACATCGAAGACATGCGCATCACCCGACCGACCAGGCCCGCCCGACTGCTCACCCTGCTCGGTGTCGCGGCAGTCGGCCTTTCCGTGACGGCCGCGGCCCTCCCCGGCCAGGACGAGGCGTCGGCCCGTCAGCAGGGGACCCGGCCGACGATCGTGCTGGAGCACGGGGCGTTCGCCGACGCCTCCAGCTGGGACGGGGTCGTGGAGCGGCTGCAGCGGGCCGGCTACCCCGTGGTGGCCGCCGCCAACCCGCTGCGCGGACCGGCCACCGACGCCGCCTACCTGCGCAGCGTCGTCGAGCACGTCGACGGCCCGGTGGTCCTGGTCGGCCATTCCTACGGCGGCACCGTCATCAGCCAGGCCGCCACGGGCCTGGAGGGCAAGGTCAAGGCCCTCGTCTACATCGCCGCGTTCCTGCCCGACGTCGGCGAGAGCTCGCTGGGGCTGACGAACAAGTTCCCCGGCAGCACCCTCGGCCAGGTCGTCGCTCCGGTGAACTACGCGCTGCCCGGCGGAGCGTCGGGCGCTGACGTCTTCATCAAGCCGGACACGTTCCACCAGCAGTTCGCCGCGGACGTCCCGGCGGACAAAGCGAGGCTCATGGCCACCGGGCAGCGTCCGATCGCCGCCGCCGCACTGGAGGAGAACTCCACCCGTGCCGCCTGGAAGACGATTCCCTCCTGGTCGCTGGTCACCACCGAGGACCGGAACATCCCCGTGGCGGCACAGCGCTTCATGTCGGCCCGGGCACACGCGCGTACGACGGAGATCGACGCATCGCACGCCGTGTCCGTCTCACGTCCCGACGCCGTCGCCCGCATCGTGGAGAAGGCGGCCCGTACGGTCCGCTGACCGGCACCGGCCGTCGTGGCCTCGTCACCAGTTCCCCATACGCACCACCACCCCTATCGAGAGGCAGCAACCACCATGGCGTTCATCACCGTCGGCCAGGAGAACTCCACCGCCATCGACCTCTACTACGAGGACCACGGCACCGGGCAGCCGGTCGTGCTGATCCACGGCTACCCGCTCGACGGCCACTCCTGGGAGAAGCAGGCCGCGGCCCTGCTGAAGGCCGGTCACCGGGTCATCACCTACGACCGGCGCGGATTCGGCCGCTCGAGCCAGCCGACCACCGGCTACGACTACGACACCTTCGCCGCGGACCTGAACACCGTCATGGAGACCCTCGACCTCACCGACGCCGTCCTCGTCGGCTTCTCCATGGGCACCGGCGAAGTCGGGCGCTACCTCGGCACCTACGGCTCCGGCCGGGTCGCCAAGGCTGCCTTCCTCGCCTCGCTGGAGCCGTTCCTGCTCAAGACCGACGACAACCCCGAGGGTGTCGACGGGAGCGTCTTCGAAGGCATCGAGCAGGCCGTCACCGCCGACCGGTACGCCTACTTCAGCGCGTTCTACCAGGACTTCTACAACCTGGACGAGAACCTCGGCACCCGGATCAGCGAGGAGGCCGTCCGCCACAGCTGGAACGTGGCCGCCGGCGCCTCCTGGTACGCCTCGCTGGCCTGCGTCGCCACGTGGACCACCGACTTCCGCGCGGACGTCCGGAAGATCAACGTGCCGGCCCTGATCCTGCACGGCACCGCCGACCGCATCCTGCCCATCGAGGCCACCGGCGAGCGCTTCCGCAAGGCGCTGCCGCAGGCCGACTACGTCGTCGTCGAGGGCGCTCCGCACGGCCTGCTGTGGACCCATGCCCAGGAGGTCACCGACGCACTCCTGGCCTTCCTGGCCAAGTAGGGGCGGCGGCCTTCCCCTCGGCCGGACGGTGCCCCGCACGCGCCCCGTCACCGTTCGACGGTGACGGGGCGCCGTCTTGGGAGCCCACCGGAGCCCTATGCCGCGGGAGCGCCACTGCCGGCAACCGGGAGCTTGTGGCCGTGACGTACAGCCGCCCTCTCCGGCACGGTGGGCGTGGGGTCCGCGTCCATGTCCAGGGCGGTGAGCCGGTCACGGACCTGCTGGGCGCTGTGGGACATGGCCCGCGCGCCGGCGCGTTCGAGGGCTTGGACCCAGTCCGCCCGTGCGCCGTCCCGGTCGCCCCGGGCCAGCCGGGTGTCCCCGAGCCGCATCAGTGTGCCGATGGCGTTCCTGTGGTCGCCCAGTTCCTCGAACGCCTGCGTTGCCCGCTGGTAGGTGGCCACCGACTCCTCGTAACGGCCGAGCATGCGGAGGTTGTACCCCAGGATGTCCCGGGCCTGGGCCAGTTGCCACGGCGCGTCCATGCGCTGGAACAAGCCGATGCTCTCCTCGATGTAGAGAAGCCCTTCTGCGAGCTGTCCCAGGTTGCAGCGGAACCAGGCGAGTTCGGCGAGACACTCGGCCAGCCACAACTCTTCACCCGTCTCCCGGGACAGCTCCAGGCCCCGCTCGGAGAGCGTCACGGCCTCCTGGATCCGGCCGAACAGGAACAGCGCGCAGGCCGTGACGTAGTGGGCCCGGGCCTGATCACCGGTCGCGCCGAGCTCTTCGAAGATCGCGGTGGCGAGTCGCAGGTGGTGCAGGGCCTGTTCCTGGTGACCGAGATAGCCCTGGACGCCGCCGAGATGGCGTAGGCAACGGCCTTCTTCGAGACGGTCGTTCCGGCGCCGGGCCACTTCGAGGGCCGGGGTCAGCGCGGTGATGGCCTCGGGCCAGAACTCCTTACGGTGGAGGTAGTCCTTGAGCGACCAGGCCAGCCCGGTGGTGTGGTGGTCCAGCTTCTGGCTGGCGGCGGTGTGCAGCAGGCCCGTCAGCACCCGGTGTTCGGCGTCGAGCCATCGGTTCGCCTGCTCGACGGTGGCGAGGTTCTCCGGGGCGACGCCCGGGCCGGGTGCACCGAGGTCGAGCTCGGGCGTGGTGTCGTGTTTCAGGAGCTGGTTGGCCGCGTCTGCGGTGAACATGTAGTGGTCCAGGACCCGGAGCGTGGCGCCGTGGCGCTCGCCGGTGGTGTCGTGGGTGTGGGTCAGTTCGGTGGCGTAGCCGCGCAGGAGGTCGTGCAGGCCGTAGCGGCCGGGCAGCGGTTGTTCCACGAGGCAGGAGCCGACCAGCCCCGCGAGCGCACGGCGGGTTGCGGGGAGCGGGAGGCCGGCGAGGCTGGCGGCGGCGGGAGCGGTGATGTGAGGGCCGGGATGCAGGGCCAGCAGGCGCAGGAGCCGGGCCGTGGTCTCGTCCAGGGACCGGTAGGACCAGGAGAAGACGGCGCGTACGTCGGTGGTGGAGTCGGCGCCCGTGAACGCGTCGAGGCTGCCGTGCGTGTGCCGCAGGTCCTCGACGATGGCGTGCAGGGGGAAGGCGGGGTCCAGTTCGGCGCGGGCGGCGACCACCGCCATGGCCAGGGGCAGCCGTCCGCACAGGCTGATGAGGTCGGCCGCGGCGGCGGGCTCGGCGAGCAGACGCGCTGCGCCCAGGCGTCGTTCGAGGGCTTGGTGGGCCTCCGCCTGCGAGGGCAGGGGGAGAGCGAGGGGTTTGGCGCCGTCGGCGGCGATCAGGCCGGGGAGCCGGTTGCGGCTGGTGATCAGTGTGAGGCAGCCCGCTCCGCCGGGGAGCAGGGGCCGCACCTGCTGCTCGTCGCGGGCGTTGTCCAGGACGAGGAGGATCCGCCGGTCGGCCAGGAGGCTGCGGAAGAGCGTGCTGCGGCCGTCGGTGTCCTCGGGGATGCGCTGGGGAGGAACGCCCAGGGCGGTGAGGAATCCGTGGAGGGCGTTGCCGGGTTCGACGGCGGGCGCGTGGGGGTGGAAACCGCACAGGTTGACGAAGAGCTGCCCGTCGGGGAACGCGGAGGCGATGCGGTGGGCGTGGTGGACGGCGAACGTGGTCTTGCCGACGCCGGGGGCACCGCTGACGACGACGGCAGGGGCAGCACTCGTGCCGGGTCGCTCCGGTGCACCGCAAACGGCCGACAGCCATGCGCCCTCGGTCTCGCGTCCAGCGAACACCGCAAGACTGCGCGGGAGTTGGGCCGGTCTCACCCGAGGCGGCGACGTGGTCCCCGCGGAAGGCGCAGCGGGGTGGCGCCCCGCATCGGACCGGTCGGCGGCATCGGCCGCACCGTCGTGGTCGGCCGGGCGGCCGGTCGCGGACGCCTCGCCCTCCACCGGTATCCCGGACGTGGTCGGCCCGAGCGGGTCGAGCGGGTCGAGCCCGTGTCCGGTATCCCCGCTGGAGACGGATGCCGCGCCCGAGACGGATGCCCCGCCGGATCCGGCCGGCCCATCGGACGAGTGAAGGGGCGGCAGGTCGTGGTGGAGGATGCCGTGGTGCAGCGCGCGGAGGGAGGGGCCCGGTTCGAGGCCGAGTTCGTCCGCGAGGTGCCGGCGCAGGTCGGCATAGCGCTGAAGCGCTTCGGGGTGCCGGCCGGCGAGGTACAGCGCACGGAGCAGCAGGGCCCAGCCGGTCTCCCGCAGGGGATGCTCCGTGGTCATCTTCTGTGCCGCGTCGAGGGCCTCGGTGATCCGTCCTCGCAGGAGCAGGGCGGTGGTGCGGAGCTCGCGGGTGGACTGCCGCAGCTCTTCCACGCGCGCCGCCTCGTTGACGGCGAACAGGTGGTGCGCGGCGTCGGCGAACGCGGTGCCGCGCCACATCTCCAGCGCCTTGCCGGTCTCCTCCAGTACGCCTTCGGGCCGGCCCTGGTCCATGAACCGGCGCGCCAGGGCGAGGGCACGCTCGAAGCGCACGGTGTCACGGCTCTCGGGCGGCACCCGCAGCGCGTAGCCCAGGGGTTCGGTGACCAGCACCTCACAGGTGCCCTGACGGCGCAGGTGCTGCGGTTCCAGGACCGCGCGCAGCTTGCTGACGTGGGCGTGCAGGGAGCCCATCGCCGCGCCCGGCGTCCGTCCCGGCTGCTGCGGCCACAGTTCCTCGCACAGCATCTGCGGAGCGACCGCCCGGCCCTCGCCCAGCAGCAGGCGGACCAGCAGCAACCGCTGCCTGCGCCGGCCCGGATCGAGCAGCGCGCCCGCCCGCCGCACCTCCAGCGGACCCAGCAGCCCGAAGTCGAGACCTTGCCCAGCAGTTGTCACCGCACCCACCCGGAATCCCGCTCGCGGCGAGGACCCCCGTGGTCCGCTGCCCGCATACCGGACAGGACATTAGCAGGATGTCACTCCGTGTGATCATCCGCGATCGTCCCGGACCGCCGTCGCAGGGGCATCCGGCCGGGCGCCCTCCGCCTTCGACGACGTATGAACCGGCGTGCCCGTCGCTGCGTTGACTGATCGAACGGTCGTCGTCGGAAGTGGGGAAGAGACATGGTCAACGTCGAGGGAACGAGCACCGCCCGGTTCGAACCGGTCCGGGCCGCGCTGGCGGCGCACCTGGAGTCCGGCGAGGAGTTGGGGGCGTCGATAGCCATCGACGTCGACGGAGTCATGGAAGCCGACCTGTGGGGCGGGCACGCCGATGAGGCGCGGACCGTTCCCTGGCACCAGGACACAGTGGTCAGCCTGTGGTCGACCACCAAGACCCTGAGCAGTCTGGCGGCCCTCGTCCTCGTCGACCGGGGGGCACTGGACCTCCACCGCCCGGTCGCGCACTACTGGCCCGAATTCGCCGCTCAGGGAAAGCAGGACATCGAGGTGCGGCACGTCCTGGCACACACCTCGGGGCTCTCCGGCTGGCAGCAGCCCTTCACCGTGGACGATCTGTACGACTGGTCGACCGCAAGCGCCCGGCTGGCCGCGCAGGCGCCGTGGTGGGAGCCGGGCACCGCCTCGGGCTATCACGTGCAGACCCAGGGACAGCTCGTGGGAGAGCTCGTACGGCGGGTCAGCGGCCGTACCCTGACCGAGTTCGTGGACACGGAGATCGCCAAGCCGTCGAACGCCGACGTCCAGATCGGTGCGCGGCGGGCCGACTGGCCGCGCATCGCCGGGCTGGTGGCCCCGTCGCAGCTCTCCGGGATCCCCGCCGGCCTCGACCCCGAGGGGATCTTCACCAAGACCTTGCTCGGCAGTCCCGCCCGGGACGAGCATGTCGACACCCCGCGGTGGCGCGGTGCGGAACTCGGCGCCGTCAACGGACACGGCAACGCGCGGGGGATGGCCCGTGCCCTCTCCGTGATCTCACGACGCGGCCGGGTGAACGGCCTGCGCCTCCTCTCCGAGGAGACGGTGGAGAAGGTCTTCGACGTACAGGCGGACGGAGTCGACCTCTTCCTGGGCGTTCCCGTGCGGTGGGGCATGGGCTTCGCGCTCGCCGATGCGAGGACGGTGCCGTGCATGCCCACGGGACGGGTCTGCTTCTGGGTCGGCCGGGGCGGGTCGATCGTGATGATGGACCTCGACCGGCGCGTCACGTTCTCGTACACGATGAACAGGCTGGGCGACGGACTCCTCGGCTCGGAGCGCACCCACGACTACATCAGGCACGTCTACGAAGCCCTTGACGCCACCGCCTGAGGCCCGGCCGCTCCACCGGCTCACGCGGAGATGTCCATCCAGGGGCGCCGCGCTGGCGCTGCGGCCGGCTCGCGACCGCCTTCGCGACCTCAGGTGCGGGCCTCCGCGGTGTCCAGGAGGCGGGCGGCCGCCTCCACCGGTGGGGGGAGGGGGTGGCGGGAGCGCAGGGCTCGGGGGAGGCGTTCGAGCAGGCCCAGCAAGGCCTGGCGGGCTTCCGGGTCGTGGGTGGCGTCGGCGGCGAGGCGGCGGGTGTGGTGGGCGGCGACGCCCAGCGGGCGGCGCAGCCAGGCGGTGAGGGCGGCGTTGCGGCGCTGTACCGCGGGCCGGCCGGGGCGCACCCCGCCGGTCGGGCGGTGGAGGGCCACCACGTCCGGGACGTGGCACACGCCCCAGCCGTGGGCGGTCAGGTCGTAGGCGAGCAAGGTCTCCTCGCCCCCGAGGAACAGGATCGGGTCGTAGCCGCCGGCCTGCAGGTAGGCCTCCCGTCGGGCGACGGCCGCGCAGGCCAGGAAGCCGAGCACCTGCGGTCCGGGCAGATCGGCGGCGTTGCCGAGCGGTGAGTCGGCGAGCATGCCGTTCAGGGGGTCGGCCTCGGCGTCGGGGCCCACACGGACGCAGGCGGCGAGCAGTCCGAGGCGGGCGTGCCGGTCCAGCAGGTCCGCCGCGCGCGCCAGTGACCCGGCTTCCCACCAGGAGTCGTCGTCGCTGAACGCGACGTACGGCGTGCGCGCGTGGCGTACGCCGATATTGCGGCCCGGAGCGCCGAGATTGCGGCCGGGCGCGAGGAGGGTGACCTCCGGCCGCAGCCGCGCGACGGCTTCCGGGGTCCCGTCCGTCGACGCGTTGTCGACGACGATCACGGGGGGCCGCTCCGGGAGGGCCGCCAGCCGGTCCAGGGTGTGCAGCAGCTGGTCGCGGCGGTTGCGGGTGATGACGACCACAGTGGTGCGGGGATCGGGGGTGACGGTCACGGTCGGCCACCTCGGGTCGGGGGTGATGCGCGGGACTCCCGGGAGCCGCTGCGGCAACGCCGGGCTGACCGGCGGCCGCGCCGGGTGCGGCGCGGCCGCCCCCCGGGCATTCCATAGCGGGCGGGGCCACGTGCGGGTGCTGGTGGACGTTGATGGCGG